>CAWUND010000064.1:0-6409 GCA_963923815.1 uncultured bacterium | reverse complement strand
GCAAGATCGCTGGCCTCGAGGTGCTGCGGATCATCAACGAGCCCACCGCGGCGGCGTTGGCCTACGGCCTCGACAAGAAGAGCAACGAGCGCATCCTGGTGTTCGACCTGGGCGGCGGCACCTTCGACGTGTCCGTGCTCGAGGTGGGCGATGGCGTGTTTGAGGTGCTCTCCACCTCCGGTGACACCCACCTGGGCGGCGATGACTTCGACAAGGTGATCGTCGACTACCTGGCCGACACCTTCAAGGCCAACGAAGGCATCGACCTGCGCAGCGACAAGCAGGCCCTGCAGCGCCTCACCGAGGCCGCCGAGAAGGCCAAGATCGAGCTCTCCAGCGCCACCCAGAGCGAGATCAACCTGCCGTTCATCACGGCCACCCCCGAGGGCCCCAAGCACCTCGATCTCACCCTCACCCGCGCCAAGTTTGAGGAGCTGGCCAGCAAGCTGATCGACCGCTGCCGCGTGCCGGTGGAGCAGGCCCTCAAGGACGCCAAGCTCTCCTCCTCCGAGCTCGACGAGATCGTGATGGTGGGTGGTTCCACCCGCATCCCGGCGGTGCTCGAGCTGGTGAAGCGCATCACCGGCAAGGACCCCAACCAAACCGTGAACCCCGATGAGGTGGTGGCCGTGGGCGCCGCCATCCAGGGCGGTGTGCTCGCCGGTGAGGTGAAGGACATCCTGCTGCTGGATGTGACTCCCCTCTCCCTGGGCGTGGAGACCCTCGGCGGCGTGATGACCAAGATGATCACCCGCAACACCACCATCCCCACCAAGAAAACCGAGGTGTATTCCACGGCGGTGGATGGGCAGACCAACGTGGAAATCCACGTGCTGCAGGGTGAGCGCGAGATGGCGAGCGACAACAAGTCGCTGGGCACCTTCCGCCTCGATGGCATCCCCCCGGCCCCCCGTGGCGTGCCTCAGATCGAAGTGACCTTCGACATCGATGCCAACGGCATCCTGAGCGTGACCGCCAAGGACAAGGGCAGCGGCAAGGAGCAGAGCATCTCGATCACCGGCGCCTCCACCCTCAGCGAAAACGAGGTGGAGAAGATGGTGAAGGACGCCGAAACCAACGCCGCCGCCGACAAGGAGAAGCGCGAGCGCATCGACCTCAAGAACCAGGCCGAAACCCTGGTGTATCAGGCCGAAAAGCAGCTCGGTGAACTGGGCGACAAGGTGGGCGCCGAAGACAAGGCCAAGGTGGAGGCCTCCTCCGCCAAGCTCAAGGAGGCGATCGAGAAAGACGACTTCGACACCATGAAGTCTGAGCTCGAGACCCTGCAGCAGGCCCTCTACGCCGCCGGTGCCGCCGTGTACCAACAGGCCGCCGGTGCCGAGGGTGCAGCCCCCGGTGCCAACGGCAGCGATGCGGGCTCCAGCGCCGCCGGCGACGACGTGATCGACGCCGAATTCACCGAGAGCAAGTGAGCCGTTGGGCCGTTGCCCGCATCGGCTCTCCGTGCCTGCCAAGCCCCCGTTTCGGGGGCTTTTTTGATGGCTGTGGCCGTCAGGCCCGTTCGCCCAGCTCGATTTGCTCCGCCACCCAGGCGGCACTGGCGGGGGCCAGCAGCACCCCATTGCGGTAGTGGCCAGAGGCCAGCAGCAGTCCTGGTTCCAGGTGCTCCAGCAGCGGTGCCGGCCGTCCCGCGGGCCGAGCCCGCAGGCCCTGCCACTGCGCCAGCACCGTGGCCTGCCGCAGCCAGGCCGGTGCCTCCCCCCCCAGCTGCTGCAGCTGCTCGAGCTGGCTGGCTTGGGCCGCATCGCCGGGTTCGAGCGTGGCGCCGAGCCACAGACGCCCCCCCGGCCTGGGCACCAGGTTGATCCCCCCCCAGCTGAGGCTGCCGGGCCAGCGGCCCGCATCGCAGCCGGCGGGCAGTTGCAGCTCCAGGGCCTGGCCCAGCACAGGCTCAAGGGGCCGCCTGTGGCCCAGCGCCTCCACCAGGGCCGCACTGCCGAGCCCGGCGCACACCACCAGCCAGCGGTAGGCGCGGCTGGTGCCATCGAGCCCATGCACCAGCCAGCGCCGATCGTTCGCGGAGGTGCCCGCGGCACCGCTGCCGCGGCTGATGCAGGCCACCGCCACTGGCCACGGCTGGAGGCCAGCAGCCTGGCCGTCGGCCCGCAGGGCGGCCATGGCCGCCACAGGATCCAGTTGGCCGTCATCGGGCGAGAACACCCCCCCCAGGGCCGCGGCCGGCGCTGCCGGTTCGAGGGCCAGAACGGCATCGCGGTGGAGCAGCTGCAGGGGGAGCCCCTGGGCCTGGCGCTGCTCCACCAGCCGCCGCTGCGCCTCCAGCTCGTCGATGCTGCCGGCCAGTTGCAGCAAACCCGGCCGGAAGGGGATGGGGTGGCCGCGCTCGGACAACTCCCGGCGCCAGCGCTGCCAGAGGCTGAGCGATTGTTGCCGCAGCCTCCAGCCGCGGCCGCTGCTGCGCCGGTACACCTGGGCCATCAGCAGGCCAAGGGCGGCGGCTGTGCCGCTGCGCTCGCCTGAAGGGCCGGCGGTTGGGGGGGCGATCAGCTCAACCGAGTGGCCGCTGTGGATCAGCTGCCAGGCCACCGCCAGCCCCACGATGCCGGCGCCGATGACGCCAACGGGGGGCTTGGTGCTGGGGGGAGGGGATGGCGCGATCAGCTCTGCTTGAGGTCGGCTTGCACCTGGGCCGGCAGCACCTGGGCGTAGAGGCCGAAGCCGCTGGCCACCTTGATGTAGGCCTTGCTCAGGTTGTTGGAATCCTGCAGGCGAGCGGCCTCATCCAGCTCCGCCAGGGCAGCCTTGAGGGCATCGGCCCGCTTGGTGGCTTCGGCCCGCTCGGCCGGCAGCAGGCGCTGGTTGATGTAGAGCATTTCGCGGCCCACTTCCTGCATGGGGCCGTGGATCAGGTTGCGGGTGAAGGTCCAGTCGCGCTCGTTCACCAGGCTGGCCAGTTCGGGCAGGCGGTCGCGGGCGGCGAGGAAGCCTTCGGCCTGGCGCTCGATCACGGCAATGTCATCGGCGCTGAGGCTGGCCGCCTTGCGGCTGCCGCCATCGCAGGCTGCGAGCCCGAAGCAGAGCACCACCGCCAGGGCCAGGGTCCCGAGCCGGCGGATGGCGCCGGCGGCCTGGGTGAACAGCGGGGCGAACAGCGCAGACAGGGGCTGGGCGGCCATGGGGGAGATGCTGGTAGCGGGACTTTACCCAGGGTGTTTCCCCCCGGGTGAACTCCTGTGAACGGGAGCGGGGTTGGGCGGTTGCTGCCGGCCGGCACAATGCGGATTCCGGCGTTCCTGCCCACCCCATGACGGCTGCCACCGCCATCCTGCAGATGATCTGCCCGGACCAGCCGGGCCTGGTGCGGGAGCTCTCCGGCTGGGTGGCGGCGAATGGCGGCAACATCGTGCATGCCGACCACCACAGCGATCAGGGGGCTGGCCTGTTCCTGAGCCGCATCGAATGGCAGTTGCAGGGGTTTGGGTTGCCGCGGGAGGCGATTGCACCGGCGGCCGCCTCCCTGGCGGAGCGGCTTGGGGGGGAGTTCAGCGTGACCTTCTCCGACGACCTGCCGCCGGTGGCGATCTTCGTGAGCAAGCAGGACCACTGCCTGTTGGATCTGCTCTGGCGGGTGCGCACCGGCGAGCTGCCGATGCGGGTGCCGCTGGTGATCGCCAACCATCCCGACCTGGCCCCGATCGCCCAGGAGTTTGGGGCCCGCTTTGAACACGTGCCGATCAGCCCCGACACCCGGGGCCAGGCGGAGGCGCGGCACCTGGAGCTGCTGGCGGAGCACGGCATCGAGCTGGTGATCCTGGCCAAATACATGCAAGTGCTCTCGCCCGCCTTCCTGGCGGCCGTTGATCCCCCCGATGCCTTCCACCGGGTGATCAACATCCACCACTCCTTCCTGCCGGCCTTCAAAGGGGCCCAGCCGTACCACCGGGCCTGGGATCGGGGCGTGAAGCTGATTGGAGCCACGGCCCACTACGTGACCGAGGAGCTCGACGGCGGGCCGATCATTGCCCAGTCCACCGTGTCGGTGAGCCACCGCGATGAGGTGGAGGATTTGATCCGCAAGGGCCGCGACACGGAACGGCTGGCCCTGGCCCGGGCGGTGCGCCTGCATCTGAAGCGGCAGGTGATCGTCTACCGCGGCCGCACGGCGGTGTTCGCATGAGTCGCCTGCTGGCTTGGCTCGATCTGGAGCGGCCGTCCCAGGCGGCCCCCCTCGGTTGGCGCTGCTTCCAACTGGCGCTGCTGCTGCTGCCCTCCAGTGCCCTGTTGGCGGGGTTGCTGCTGCTGGTGGCGTTGATTCAGGGCTGCCAGCGGCGGCCCCCCTGGTGGCACGACCGCCTCAACCTGCTGTTGGTGGCGGTGGCCCTGTGGATGCTGCTGGGCTGCGTGCAGGCCCCCAGCGGTTGGCTGGCCTGGATCGGTCTGGCCAACTGGCTGCCCTTCTTCTGGGCGTTCTGGGGGTTTCAGCCCTATCTCGAGAGCGCCGCCGCCCGGCGCCGTCTTGCCCTGTGGTTGGTGGCCGGCACCGTGCCGGTGCTGGTGACCGGCCTGGGGCAGATGCTGCTGGGTTGGAGCGGGCCGTTCCAACTGTTCGGCGGTGCGGTGATCTGGTGGGTGCAGGCCGGAGGCAACCCCCCGGGGCGGCTGTCGGGCCTGTTTGAGTACGCCAACGTGACGGCGGCCTGGCTGGCGATGAGCTGGCCCCTGGCCCTGGCGGCCTGGCTTCAGCACGCCCGCCGCTGGCGTGAGGGCGGCGCGGCGCGGCTGGTGTGGCTGGCGGGCCTGGCCATCGTGGTGGCCCAGGTGGCGGCCCTGGTGGCCACCGATTCCCGCAACGGTTGGGGTGCGTTGGTGCTGGGCCTGCCGGTGGTGTTGGGGCCGGGCCGGTGGCTTTGGTTGCTGCCGCTGTTGCTGCTGGCGTTGCTGCCGGTGATGCTCGCCACCCTGCCGGGGGTGCCGGCGGCCCTGCAGACCCCCCTGCGGGAGCTGGTGCCCCAGTCGATCTGGGGGCGCCTCAACGACTTCAACTCCCAGGGCATTCGCCCCGACGCCCTCACCCGCCTCAGCCTGTGGACCATGGCGCTGCAGCTGATCAGCCAGCGCCCCTGGTTTGGCTGGGGGGCCCAGTCGTTTGGTGCGATTTACAAGGAGCGGGCCGGGTATTTCATCAACCACCCCCACACCATTGGCTTGGATCTGGCCCAGAGCCACGGTTGGCCGGTGGCCGTGGCTTTGGTGGGCCTGGTGCTGTGGTTGCTGCTGCGCACGGCCCGATCGGGCATGGCCAGCGACCGCCTGTTTGAGCGGGCCTGGTGGGCGGCCACCCTGGTGTTGGTGGCCCTGCACGCCACCGACATCCCCATGTACGACAGCCGCCTGAACATCGCCGGCTGGGTGTTGCTGGTGGGGCTGCGCTGCCGGCTCAGCTCAGGGCCTGATCGTGGTGCTGCCGCAGGGTCGTAACCGGCAGCGGCCCCTGCAGGTGGCCCCAGGGCAGCATCTGTTCAGCGCTCCAGGCGTCGTGCACCACCGACTCCCAGCTCGGTAACGGCGGTGTGGCGCCGCTGGAGCCGATCTGCCGGTAGGCCTGCTTCCAACCCCCGAGGCTGTCGTGGCGGCCGCGGGCGGCGGCGATCACCGGGGCCAGGCGGCGGTCGCTGCGGGAGAACAGGGCCTGGATCACGCTCCAGCCATAGCTCTCCGGGCGCAGCTCAATCCCCTTGGGCTTGAGCCGTTTGGCCAGCAGCTTGAGCCGCTTCTCCGCCTCCGGCCGCACCCCTTGCCATTGGAACGGGGTGTGGGCCTTGGGCACGAAGGTGCTCACCCCCAGGCTGAGGCGCAGCCCCGGGGTGGCCCGTTTGAGGGCCAGCAGCAATTCGGCTGTGGCCTCCACATCGGCCTCCGTTTCGCTGGGCAGCCCCACCATCCCGTAGAGCTTGAGGCCGCTGAGCCCGCCCTCCTTGGCGTAGCGGGCCGCGGCAAAGATCTCCTCGCCGGCGAGCTTTTTGTTCACCACCTGGCGCATGCGCTCGCTGCCGCTCTCGATGGCGATGGTGAGCGATTTGCTGCCCCGCTTGGCCAGGATTCGCCCCAGCTCGGGGGTCACCGTGGCGGCCCGCACCGAGCTCACGCTGACGCGGGTGCCATCAAAGCGGTCGCCATCGAGCCACTGCAGCAGGTCGCTGAATTGGGGGTGCTGGGTCACCGACGCCCCCAGCAGCCCCAGCCGCTGGGTGGCCCCCAGGCCCGCCTCCACCGCTGGGATCAGGCCGTCATCGAGGCTCGGGGTGCGGAAGGGCAGGGTGAGGTAGCTGGCCAGGCAGAAGCGGCACAGCTCCGGGCAGCTGCGCACCACCTCCACCATGTGAATGGAGGGCCAGGCGGCCTCCGGCGTGATCACCGTGGAGTGGCTGAG
>CAWUND010000063.1:0-6452 GCA_963923815.1 uncultured bacterium | reverse complement strand
GCCCGCAGCAAGCAGCTGCAGCCCGAGGAGTACAGCACCGGCACCTTCACCCTCTCCAACCTGGGGATGTTCGGGGTGGATCGCTTCGACGCGATCCTGCCCCCGGGCACCGGCGCCATCCTGGCGGTGGCCGCCTCCCGCCCCACGGTGGTGGCCGGCAAGGACGGCTCAATGCGGGTGGCCAGCCAGATGCAGGTGAACCTCACCTGCGACCACCGCGTGATCTACGGCGCCCACGCCGCCGCCTTCCTCAAGGACCTGGCGCAGCTGATCGAAACCAACCCCGAGAGCCTTGCCGTCTGATCCGGCGGATCAACGGCTCTCCAGCTACGTCTTCGACCTGCCGGAGGCGTTCATCGCCCAACGGCCCGTGGAGCCGCGCCATGGGGCGCGGCTGCTGGCGGTGGATCCGGCCGAGCCGGCGGGCTGCCGTCACCTGACGGTGTGGGACCTGCAGCACCAGCTGCGGGCGGGTGATCTGCTGGTGGTGAACAACACGCGCGTGCTCAAGGCGCGGCTGCAGGTGCGCCGCGCCAGCGGGGGGCAGGTGGAACTGCTGGTGCTGGAGCCCGTGGCCGGCAGCGACTGGCTGTGTCTGGCTCGACCCGCCAAACGGCTCAAGCCGGGGGAGCTGCTGCAGCTGGAGCACCCCGGCCAGCCCGCCGTGGCCCTGGAGGTGATCGCCGTGGACGCCGCCAGCGGCGGCCGGGTGGTGCGCTTCCCGCAGCCCTGCACCACCCCCGAAGCGATCGAGGCCCTGCTGGCCCGCTACGGCACGATGCCGCTGCCGCCCTACATCCAGCAGCACAGCGACGACGACGACAGTCGCTATCAAACCCGCTACGCCTCACGGCCGGGAGCCGTGGCGGCCCCCACGGCGGGGCTGCACCTCAGCGATGCCCTGCTGGAGGCGATTCGGGCCCGGGGCGTGGCCATCGCCGAAACCACCCTGCACGTGGGCCTGGGCACCTTTCGCCCGGTGGACACCGAAGACCTCACCCAGCTGGAGCTGCACAGCGAGTGGGTGGAGGTGAGCCCGGCCCTGGTGGAGGCGGTGCAAGCCTGCCGCGCCCGCGGCGGCCGTGTGATTGCCGTGGGCACCACCTCCGTGCGCAGCCTCGAGGCGGTGGCCCAGCTCCACGGCGGCGTGCTGCAGCCCCACACCGGCCCGGTGAACCTGGTGATCCAACCGGGCTACCGCTTTGCGGTGGTGCAGGGGCTGCTCACCAACTTCCACCTGCCCAAGAGCTCGCTGCTGCTGCTGGTGAGCGCCCTGATCGGCCGGGTGCGCCTGCTGGAGCTCTACGAGGAGGCCAAGCGCCAGGGCTACCGCTTCTTCTCCTACGGCGATGCCATGTGGATTGCGCCGGAGGCGGTGCTGGCGGAGGCCCGGCCGGCATGAAAAAGCCCCCGGTGGGGCCGGGGGCTGCGGGGATGCATCGCTGCGGATGATCAGGCGGCGGCCAGGTTGGCGGCCACGAAGTCCCAGTTCACCAGCTTGTCGAGGAAGGTGGTGATGTAGTCGGGGCGGCGGTTCTGGTAGTCGAGGTAGTAGGCGTGCTCCCACACATCCATGGTGAGCAGGGCCTTCTGGCCGTGGGCCAGGGGCAGGTCGGCGTTGCCGGTTTTGGTCACCTTGAGGGTGCCGTTGTCGAGCACCAGCCAGGCCCAGCCGCTGCCGAACTGGGTGGCGCCGGCGGCCTTGAACTGCTCCACGAAGGCCTCGAAGCTGCCGAAGTCAGCGTTGATCTTGTCCAGCAGGGGGCCGCTGGGGCTGCCGCCGCCACCGGGCTTGATGCACTGCCAGTAGAAGCTGTGGTTCCACACCTGGGCGGCGTTGTTGAACACCCCGGCCTTGCCGGCATCACCGGCCACGGCGGTGATGGTGTCTTCGAGGCTCTTGCCCTCCAGATCGGTGCCGGCCACCAGGTTGTTGAGGTTGGTCACGTAAGCGTTGTGGTGCTTGCCGTGGTGGAACTCGAGGGTCTGGCGGGAGATGTGGGGCTCGAGCGCATCGAGGCCGTAGGGCAGCGCGGGCAGCGTATGAGCCATGACAGGGCGGTCGTAGGGAAGGCGTGCTGGATCGTTCCGGCCCGAAGCCGGAAAACCGCGGCATCCTAACGATCGTCTCCGGAGGGCAAGGTGGCGAGAACCGCCCCGCCGGCTGGCGTCAGCCCTTGATCTCCAGCAGTTCCACCTCAAACACCAACGTGGCGTTGGGGGGGATCACGCCGCCGGCGCCGCGCTCGCCGTAGGCCAGGTCGGGGGGGATCACCAGCTTGCGCTTGCCGCCCACCTGCATGCCGGCCACGCCCTCATCCCAGCCCTTGATCACGCGGCCGGCGCCGAGGGGGAAGGAGAAGGGGCCGCGGCCGTAGCTGCTGTCGAATTCCTTGCCGTTCTCGAGGGTGCCGCGGTAGTTCACCACCACGGTTTGGCCGGCCTTGGCTTCGGGGCCATTCCCCACGGTGATGTCGGTGATGCGGAGTCCGGTGGGGGTCATGCGTTCCTTGGGGATCACCAGTTCACCGCCCAGGGCCGCGGCGTTGGCGATGGTGTCGCCGCTGCGGTCTGAGGCCATGGTGAACAGGCTGGGGTTGGGGTCGTCGGGGTCCAGCTCAAAGGCGCTGATGGCGCTGGCCGCGGCTGAGGGGCTGGCCGATGGGGCCGAGACCACCGCCGCTTGAGCCGCGGGCGCTGCCGCCTCCACGGTGGAGGGGGCCACCAGCTGGCTCACCAGGGCGAGCAGCAGACAGGCCACGCACACCGCCGAGCTGATCAGGATGTCGCGCATGGCTGGATCGAACGGCCGTTGGCGCCGATTCTGCCGCAGCTCAGTCGGGCACCTCGAAGCGGGCCTGGTTCTGGCGCAGCTGTTGCTCCAGCCGGTCGATGCGGCCCCGCAGTTCATCCACCTCCCGTTGGCGGGCCAGCCCCAGGTCGAGCAACAGGTGGTCGATGTTGCGTTCCATCTGCCGCTCCGCCTGCTTCTCCAGCTCCGGGTTGTCGCCCCGCAGGCTGGCCAGCACCTCCTCCACCAGCGCGCTGGCCTGGTTGGGGTCGAGCCGGCCGCTGCTCACCCATGCCTGGGTCACCCGGCGCAGGCGATCCGCCACCAGGGAGGTGGTGCTGAGGCCGCGCAGCAGCAGTTGTTGCAGGGGATTGGTGGAGTCCATGCCCCAAACCATGGCGCTTCCTAGGGTTTGTGGCCATGGCGTGCAACCGGCCGTTGTGGTGGTGGAGTGCGGCCCTGGCGGGGGGCGCGTTGGCCGGTGTGGCCCTGCCGCCGTTGGGATCTCCCCCCTTGCTGTGGGTGGCCCTGGTGCCGCTGTGGGGGCTGGGGCCGGTTGCGGCCTGTCTGTGGGCGGCCACGGCGGTGCTGCTGAGCCACCGCTGGCTGCTGTGGTTGCACCCGCTCGACTGGGTGGGCGTTCCCCTGCCCCTGAGCCTGCCCCTGTGTGTGGCGTTGTGGGCCGGTTGTGCCCTGTTGGGGGCGGCCCTGGTGGGGGGCTGGCGCTGGCTGGTGCAGCGGTTGGGGCCGGAGCGCTGGGGCACCGCCCTGCTGGCGGCCGCCCTTTGGGGCCTGGTGGAGGTGGGCCTGGCCCGCGGCCCCCTGTTTTGGATCGGCCTCGGGTCGGCGGCGCTGCCGGGCGACCGGGCCCTGGCGGCCTGGGGGGCCTGGGTGGGGGCGGGCGGCCTGGCGGCCCTGCAGCTGCTGTTGGGCTGGGGCCTGTGGCGGCTGTGGACCCTCGCCCGCGCCCGTCGCCGCGCCCTGTGGCGGGCGGGGCTGCTGTGGCTGGTGTTGGTGTTGGCCGTGCAGGGGCTGGGGTGGTGGCACCTGGTGCAGGTGCAACGCCCAGGCCCAGCCGGCGACGATCTGGCGCTGCTGGTGTTGCAGCCCGCCATCCCCACCCGCCGCAAGTTCGACTGGGATCAGCAGCAGGCCTTGCTCAGCCGCCTGGATGGTGCGCTGGGCCAGGCGGAGCAGCTGCCGGTGCAGGCGCTGGTGCTGCCGGAGGGGGCACTACCCCTCGGCCAGGAGCTGCCCCAGCCCGCTGCGGTGCAGGTGCTCAGTGGTGGATTTCGCCAGGTGGGGGAGCGGCTGCGCAGTGCGTTGCTGCTGTTTGCCCCCGGGGCCCAGGCGGCTTCAGCGGCCCTCGACAAGCATCGGCTTGTGCCCCTGGGCGAGTGGATTCCGGGGGCGGAGTGGTTCACCTGGGCGGGGCTGTCTGCGGTGGGTGGCATCAGCCCGGGTGCCCCATCACGGTTGTTGCTGCGCCCCCAGGGGGCGATCGGGGTGGTGATCTGTTACGAGCTGGCGGATGGCACCGGCCTGGCGGCCGCCACCCGGGGTGGCGCCGGTTGGCTGTTGGCCAGCGCCAACCTGGATCCTTACCCCTTGATGCTGCAACGGCAGTTCATGGCCCTGGCGCAGCTGCGGGCCCTGGAATCGAACCGATGGCTGGTGAGCGCCGCCAACACGGGCCCCAGCCTGGTGGTGGATCCGGCTGGCGTGGTGCGTCAGCAGTTGCCCCCCTTCGTGCCCGGCCGTCTGCTGGCGCGGCTGCAGGTGCGCCATGGGCTCACGGGCTACGCCCGCTGGGGGGAGCTACCCCTAGTGCTGCTGCTGGGGGCCGGCGCCGCAACCCTATGGCGTGAGTCCAGGGTGCGACAATCTTGAGACTTTCTTCCGATTCTCCTTGGGCTGGCGGCGCTCGGGTGGATGGCTGCTGGTGGCCTGGGCCGCCCTGTTGATGCCGGCGGCTCTGCGGGCTGCGCCCCAGGTGGAGCCACTGCCCGAGGCGGAGCTGCTGGAGCAGTTGCGTGGTCTGGGGGTGGCGGTGGAGATCCGGCCCCAGTGCGGGGCCCCTGGCCAACTGGCCGTTTACAACATGGGGGCCAATTGGCTTTGCCTCAACCAGGGCTTGAGCCGGCGGCCGGCGGAGCGCAGCACGGTGCTGCACCACGAGCTGGTGCATGTGGTGCAGGACTGCCTTGATGGGCTGGAGACCCCCACCTCATCAACCCTGGCGGAGGGGTTTCGGCGCCAGGGCAGCCTCAGCCATGACCAGATCAACGGCTTCTTCCTGCGCTATTTGAAGGGCCAGAACAACCTGCAGCAGGTGGTCGCCTCCACGGCCCTGCTCCCGCAGGACAGCCGCCAGCGTGAGATCGAGGCCTATGCCCTGCAGGGCGATCCAGCCCTGGTGCAACGGCTGCTGCTGTTGAGCTGCCGCCGGCGGGCATGAAAAAAGCGCCCCCATCGGGGCGCCCGGTGCTCATGGGGCCGGATCAGAAGATCGGAGCCCAGCTCTTGCTCACGCTGGCGAGTTGGGCCTGATGGAGGCGCTGGGCCTTCAGGATCTGCGCGCGGATGAGGGCAAGGGTGTTCATGGCATGTGCCTGGTGCCGGCAGCCCCGTTCCCTGCTGCCTTGACCTGCGTCCCACGGGGGGATGAACGTGTCAAAACCGTAGCAACGGCTACCAGTGTTTTGGTGTCCACGCTGTACCGAATCGATGTGTTGAGGGCGACGTTGACGTTGACGTGTGGGTCACAAAAAAGCCCGGCGCGGAGGCCGGGCTTGGGGAATCTCAAATGGAGCCAAGGAGACTCGAACTCCTGACCCCCTGCATGCCATGCAGGTGCTCTACCAGCTGAGCTATGGCCCCGTTGGGTGCGAGTGACTGGCCGGAAGCTGGTCTTCCGGACTGGCCTGGCGGCCGCGTCGCTTCGACCGAAAGAGCTTACACCGCAGGGGGCGGCGGCCCTGGGCTCACACCTGACGCCACACCGCCAGCAACTTGCCCTGGATCGCCACCTGGTCGGCATCGAGCACGATCGGCGCGTAGGCGGGGTTGGCCGCCTCCAGCCGCACTTGGCGGCCGTCGCGGTGGAAGTGCTTGAGGGTGGTGCCACTGCCGGGCACGAGGGCGCTCACGATCGTGCCTTCCCGCAGGCGGCTGGGTTCCTGCACCGGCTCCATCAGCACCACGTCGCCATCGGCGATGTGGGCATCCACCATCGAATCCCCATTCACCGTGAGGGCGAACAGGCCCCGGGTTTCGAGCACGGGGGCCAGGTCGAGCCGTTCGCTCACGTCGTCGAAGGTTTCCACCAGGCCGCCGGCCGCCACGGCCCCGAGCACGGGGATGCCGGTGTTCAGGCCCCCCAGCAGCTGCAGGGTGCGGGCCTGGCCCTCCTGCCAGGTGATCCAGCCCTTTTGCTGCAGGTGCCTGAGGCGGCTTTGGATCGGCGCCGGTGAGCGCAGCCCCATGGCCTCCATCATTTGGCGAATCGAGGGGCTGTGCCGGTGTTGGCCGATGTAATCCGCCAGCCAGTCGTACAGCTCCTGTTGGGCTGACGTGAGGGATTCGGGTGTTCCAGTGGGCACCGGCGGCGAAGGGGAAGCGTCAATACATTTGTACCGCTTCCGCCTACGGCTGGCAACCG
>CAWUND010000062.1:0-6462 GCA_963923815.1 uncultured bacterium | reverse complement strand
GGCCCGTTCCATGGTCAGCGCACCCCCCATCGACATCGGCATTCCCGCGGACCGGCGGGCCCAGATCGCCCAGGGCCTGGGGCGGGTGCTGGCAGACAGCACGGTGCTTTACGCCAAGACCCATGGCTTCCACTGGAATGTGACCGGCCCGATGTTCAACACGCTCCACCTGATGTTCATGGAGCAGTACACCGAGCTGTGGACAGCCCTCGATGAGATCGCCGAGCGCATCCGCGCCCTCGGCCACATGGCCCCCTTCGGTGGCAGCACCTACCGCGACCTCTCCACGATTCCCGAATCCAACGGTGTGCCCCCGGCCATGGCCATGGTGCGGGAGCTGGTGGAGGGGCATGAGGCGGTGGCCCGCACCATTCGCGGCGTGTTTGAGCTGGCCGATGGCGCCAACGACCAGCCCACCGCCGACCTGCTCACCCAGCGGCTGCAGATCCACGAGAAAACCGCCTGGATGCTGCGCAGCCTCCTGGAGGGCTGAGGCGCCAGGCGCCGGCGTGCTGATTACGGAATCCGGGCCCAGGCCTGGAGCAACCGCTCGCGCCCGGCGCCATCGCAGCGGCCCGTGAGCTGCTCCACGATCCGGCAGGTGTTGGCGGTGAGGGTGGCCATCAGGTTGTCGCCACCGGCGTCGGCCCGCAGCGCTTGCGGGCCGATGGGGATGCCACTGAGGCTGCTCACCCGCTCCAGGCTGCGGCTGGGGGGCGTTTGCTCGCTGAACAGGCTGGCCACCCGCTGGCGGCGCAGCTGCTGGATCACCCGGCTGAGCCCTGCGGGGCGCAGCCGCTCGCTGCTGCTGGCGCTATCCACAACCGGCAGCTGCTCGAGCCCATAGGCCCGCGCCAGGCTGGCGAAGCCGCGGTGTTCCGTGGCCAGCACCCGGGCGCCGGGGATGGTGGCCATTTGGGCGCGGTTCCAGCGGTGCAGGGCCTGCAGGCTGCGCTCCAGGGCGGTGGCCCGGTCGCCAATCGCGGCGGCCGCCGTGGGATCGAGCTGCTGCAGCCGCTGGCCCACCGCCGCCACCAGGGCGGCCGCCTGGCGCGGGTCGTGCCACACGTGGGGGTCGAGGTTGGGGCTATTGGGCACCGCAAGCTCCGCCACCTTCACCGCGCCGGGCCATCGCTCCAGGGCCGGGGTGAGGCCATAGCCATTGATCAGCACCAGCCGGGCTTGGCGCAGTTGCCGGCCCCGCTGCGGGCTCAGTTGCAGCTGGTGGGGGTCGTCGTTGGGGCCGAGCAGGCAGCCCACCGTGAGGTCGTTGGCGGCCAGCCGCCGGGTGATGTCGCACAGGGCGCCGTCGGCGGCGATCACATCCACCGCCGCGGGGCGTTGGCAGCCAGCCCCCAGCAGGGTGAGGCCCGCCAGCAGCAGGCTGCGGCCCAGGTGTGGCATCAACCGCCGCAAAGCCCGGCCCGGATCGCTAGGCGAACGATAATGGTTCTCAAGCTGAGGCGGTTCCTAGGCTGGGGTTGCCTGGCTGAGCTGCGGTGCTGCGGGTTGAGGGGTTGAGTGTCCGCCGCGGCGATGGCTTGGCCCTCGAGCAGGTGAGCTTTGCGCTGCAGCCCGGCAGCCTCACGGCCCTGGTGGGCCCCAACGGCGCCGGCAAGAGCACCCTGCTGCAGGCCCTGGAGGGGCAGCTGCAGCCCGCGGCGGGCTCGATTCACTGGGACAACCAACCGCTCACCCCAGCCCTGGCCCGTCAGCAGCTGGCGCTGATGCCCCAGCGCGGCGAGATCAGCTGGAGCTTTCCGATCACCGTGCGGGAGCTGGTGGGCCTGGGGCGGTTGGCGGCCCAGCGCCCCGGTTGCTGCGATGTGGAGGCGGCCCTGCAGCGGGTGGGCCTCGCCCCCCTGGCGGGCCGCCGCTTGGATCAGTTGTCCGGCGGTCAGCAGCAGCGGGCCCTGTTGGCCCGCACCCTGGTGCAACCGGCGCGGTTGCTGCTGCTGGATGAGCCCTGCGCGGCCATCGATCCCCCCACCCGCACGGAGCTGCTGCGGGTGATGGGCTCCCTGCGGGATGCGGGGCTCACCCTGCTGGTGAGCAGCCACGACTGGGGGCCTGATCTTGATGCCTACGACCGGGTGCTGGTGCTGGAGCGGCGCCTGCTGGCGGATGGCACCCCCCAGCAGGTGCGCCAGGCCCTGGGTGACCTACGGGTGGGCAATCATTGCTGCGGCTGACCCGCCTGCAGGCCCTGGCAGCGGCGGCACAGCCCGAAAAACTCCAGGGTGTGAAACAGCATCTGGAACCCCTCGGCGTGGTGGCCATGCACCTGCACCTCATGCATGGGGCAGTGCTCCAGCACCAGGGTGGTGCCGCAATCCACGCAGGTGAGGTGATGCTCATCGCGCTCCAACGGGGCAAACAGAGCTTCCCCGCTGGGCAGGTGGCGGCAGCGGATCAGGCCCCGCTGCTGCAGGTGCCGCAGGTGGCGATACACGGTGGCGAGCCCCATCGGTTGGGGGCCCTGCCGCAACAGGGCGTGCAGCTCTTGCCCCGAGAGTTCCCGATCCGCATGGCGCAGTTGGTCCAGCAACACCTGCTGGCGATCGCTGGAGGCGGCAACCTGGGGAGGCATGGCCGGGTGAACGGGGCAGCAGCCTGATCCTATGGAGAGTGCCTGGTGGTTGCTGCCGTTGACCCTGGCCCTGGTGGTGGGGGGGCTCTGCCCGATGGCGGGCACCTTGCTGCTGGTGCAGCGGCGGTTGTTCCTGGCCAATTTGGTGTCCCATGCGGTGTTGCCGGGGCTGGCCCTGGCCCTGGCCCTGCGGGTGGATCCGGGGGTGGGCGGGGTGATCAGCGGCCTGGCCGGTGCCCTGCTGGCGGAGCGCTTCAGCCGCGGCGAGCGCCTTGGCCTTCCCGGGGATGACGCCGTGCTCAACACGGTGCTGGCGGGGTTCCTGGGGCTGGGGGTGCTGTTGATCCCACTGCTGGGCATCCGCGTGAATCTGGAGGCGGTGCTGTTCGGGGATCTGTTGGCGGCGGCACCGGTGGATCTGCTGCGCAGCCTGGTGGCCCTGGCGGCGCTGCTGCTGTTGCTGCGGCTGCGGTATCACCAGTACGTGTACCTGGGGGTGGATCCCCTGGGGGCCGCCAGTGCGGGCCTGCCGGTGCGGCGACTGCGCTTGCTGCTCACCCTGGTGACGGCCTTCACCGTGGTGAGCGCCATGGTGGCGGTGGGGGTGGTGCTGGTGATTGGCCTGATGGGGGCTCCGGCCCTGCTGGCGTTGCCGGGGGCCTCCAGCCTGCGCCAGGCCATGGGCCGGGCTGCGCTGGCCGGGGTGCTGCTCAGCGGTGGCGGCTTCCTGCTGGCGCTTCAGCCGGCGGTCAACCTGCCGCCCGGCCCCCTCATTGGCGTGCTGTGCATGGCGCTGTTGCCCCTGGCGGCCTGGCGGCAGCGGCGCCTCAGCGTTGCGCCTTAACCAGCAACTTGGGCTTGATCGCGTCGGGGGTGCCGCCGATGTTGCGGATGCTGGGCAGCTGCGGCTGGGGTTCGTCTTGCACCAGCGATCCCAGCAGGTCGGGCTGGTTGGACTCGAAGTGCAGGTGCGGGCCGCTGCTCCAGATGCCGGTGTTGCCGCAGCTGCCGATCACATCGCCACGCCGGACGCTGCCGGAGGCGCTGGCCTTCTCCAGGTGGCTGTAGCTGGTGCGCAGGCCGCCTGAGCCATTCAGCACGAAGGTGATGCCGTGGGTGAGGCTGCGCTCCTGGCTGCCCTGGCCGTCATGGGCGGCGCGCACCGGCGTGCCGGGCACACAGGCGATGTCGATGGCGGGATGCCCCGGTCGCACACCCTGGGTGATCACCCCCGGCATGGGCTGCAGCAATTGCAGGGCCGGAATCAGGATGGCAACGGGCAAGAAACGATCCGCGACGGAAATCGGAAGCGAATCTTAAGTTACGACCCGTGGGACCCGTCTGTCGCCTATGCGACCAAGCGGCTCAGCCGGGTGGGTATCAGCCCGAATACCAGTGGGGCACCGCCTCGTAGCAGGCGGCGTTCTTGCTGTTTTCGCGGGCCTCCACCTTCCAGCAGCAGCTGCGGCCGCCATCGCGCCCCTGCAGCAGCGCATTGGCCCACTGCCACACCAGCTGGGCGCTGGCCTCCATGCCCACGTTGTCCATCACCCGCAGGTCGAGGGCCCCCTGGTGGTGCAGGGCCTGCCACTGCTCCAGCAGGGGATCATCCGCATTCACCAGAAAGGTGTGGTCGAACTGTTCTGCCAGCTGGCTTTCCAGGGCACCCAGGCTGGAGAAATCCACCACAAACCCATGCTGATCAAGGCTCGTGGCTTGAAACCAGCAGGTGAAGCTGCGGCTGTAGCCGTGCACAAAGCGGCAATGGCCTGGGTGGCGCCACTGGCGGTGGCAGCAGGGGTAGCCGCTGAAGGTTTTGCTGCAGGTGTGGGCGGCGGTCATGCCGGACGGGCTGTTGCGGTGGAGGCTGCTGCGGGAAGATCGGAGCAGATGACGCACCGCCTTGCAGGCATCATTTCAGGCCCCGGATCCGGCCCTGATTGGCTCCCTTCGTTTTAACGAGGCGGGCCTGATTCCGGCCGTGGCACAAGATTGGCTCGATGGCGCCGTGTTGATGGTGGCCTGGATGAACCGCGAGGCCCTGGAGCGCACCCTGGCCAGCGGTGAGGTGCACTACTGGAGCCGCTCACGCCAGGAGCTGTGGCACAAGGGGGCCACCAGCGGCCACACCCAGCAGCTGCGCGGCCTCCGCTACGACTGCGACGCCGACGTGCTGCTGCTCACGGTGGAGCAGGCCGGCGATGTGGCCTGCCACACCGGTGCCCGCAGCTGCTTCTACGACGACGGCCCCGCCCCCAGCTGCGGCGGCCCCCAGGCCGCGCCGCCGCCGGCGGATGTGTGCACCGAGCTGATGCGGGTGATTGAAGGGCGCCGGGATCAGCCCGAGCCCGGCAGCTACACCAACAAGCTGCTGGAGGGGGGCGACAACCGCATCCTCAAGAAGATCGGTGAGGAGAGTGCCGAATTCGTGATGGCCTGCAAGGACGGCGATTCCAGTGAGATCGCCGGTGAGGCCGCCGACATCCTGTTTCACCTGCAGGTGGCCCTGGCCCACCACGGTGTCAGTTGGCGCCAGGTGCAGCAGGTGCTGGCCCAGCGGCGGGGCGCGCCCCGCCGCGCTTGATGCGCACGGGGCTGCCGTGGCGCAGCCCCATGGCCCCCGCCACGATCACCCGTTCCCCGGCTTGCAACCCCTGCAGCACCGGGTAGCGGTTCCCCTGCAGGGGGCCGATCTGCACCGGCCGCTGCAGGGCGAAGGCGGTGCCCGGTGGCAGCCGTTTCAGGGCCCCTAGGTCGGCGCGTCCCGGGTCTTGGCGGAGCTGCTCCAGGCTGCCCACCACAAACACAAACGCCTGGCCGAACTGGCGCGTCACCGCCTCGAAGGGCACAGCCAGCTCCTGCTCTTGGCCCAGCAGCACCCGCGTGCGCAGCCGCTGCCCGTTGCGCAACCGGCCATCGGCATTGTTGATCGTGGCCTTGGCCAGCAGGGTTTGGGTGCCGGCGCTCACGCCGGGGTCCACCTGGCTGATGCGGCCCTCGGCCACGGGTTGATCGCCGGCGCCCGCCAGCAGCTGCACCGGCTGTCCCGGTTGCAGCTGGTTGAGCTGCCCCGCCGGCACGTCGATCCGTGCCAGCAGGCGCTCGTTGCGGATGATGCGGCTGAAGGCGCTGCCGGCCGCCAGCACATCGCCGGGCTTGATCGTGAGGTCGCCCATCACCCCGCTGATGGGGGCTCGGATGTCCTTGTAGGCCAGGTCGGCCCGTTTGGCCCGCAGCGCTTCGCGGGAGCCGATGGCGTTGGCCTGGTATTCCTCCGCCTGCAGGGCACTGGCCGCCCCTTGGGCCACCAGGCCCCGGAAGCGTTGGTAGGCCAGCTCATCGCGCCGTGCCTTGGCCTGCAGCGCCAGCACATCGGCCCGCAGTTGGGTTTGATCCAGCACCACCAGCAGTTGCCCGGCCCGCACCGGATCACCGGTGCGCACCAGCAGCCGCTGCACCCGGCCACCGGCCTGGGCCGCCAGGTCGATCTCGTCGGTGGCCTCCAGGGTGCTCACCGTGTTGAGGGTGTGCTCGAAGCGTTCGCTGGTCACCGGGGCGGTGCGCACCAGCGATGGCGGCTTGCCGTTGCCGCCGTCGCCGCACCCCCCGAGGGCCAGCAGCACGGCCGCCAGGGCCGTTGCCCCCGCGGGCCTGCGGCGGCGTTCCACGGCCATCACGTTGCTGTGCGTCTTAGCCATGCTGCCGTGCCCTCCAGCGGGATTGGTGCTGGAGCTCCCAGCCCTTGATCACCCGATAAACGCTGGGCACCACAAACAGGCTCAGGCCGGTGGACACCAGCAGCCCGAAGAACACCACCGTGCCGATGCTGATGCGGCTGCCGGCGCTGGCGCCACTGGCCAGCAGCAGCGGCA
>CAWUND010000061.1:0-6468 GCA_963923815.1 uncultured bacterium | reverse complement strand
CGCTGCCGATGATCGCCATCCAGCGGGGCAGCCACTCCAGGCTCACCGCCTCATCGCTGGTGAACACGGTGCGGCCATCGGTTTCGATGCCAGGCGGCACAAACGGATCGGAGCCGGTGGCGATGATCACCTCGCGGCCCCGCAGCACGCGATCCACGCCATTGATCTCGCGCACGCCCACCCGCTGGCTGCCCTCCAGGCGGCCCGTGCCGCGGATGATCGTGACGCCAGCGCGCTCCAGGGTTTTGGTGAGGTTGGTGCGGATCGTCGCCACCAGCTGGTTGGCGTGGTCGGCGATCTTCTGGCGCTCGAAACGCACCGGCGCCGCATGGATGCCGAAGCCCTTGAGGTGCTCGGCGTCGGCCAATTCCCGCACCCGGCCGCTGGCGGCCAGCAGGGCTTTGGAGGGCACGCAGCCGCGGTTCACGCAGGTGCCGCCCATGTCGCGGCTTTCGATGATCGCCGTGCGCAGGCCGTGCTCAGCGGCGTGCTTGGCGGCGTCAAAGCCGCCGTAGCCGGCGCCGATGACGATCACATCGAAGTCGAAGCTGCCGTCGCTCACCGGTTGCGCTGCTCAGATGGCGGGCATTCTCTCCTGTCGCCAGCGCTCCAGCAGCAACGGCGCCGCCGCCACCGCCACATTCAGCGATTCCACGGCGGTGCTGTGGGGGATGGTGACGCGGTGGCTGGCCAGGGCCGCCAGCGCCGGATCCAGCCCCGCCCCCTCATTCCCCAGCAGCAGCACGGTGGGGCGGGTCCAATCGAGGTGCCAGTAGGGCTGGGCCCCGGCGCCATCCACCAGGGTGGCCACCAGCTGCTGGCCGCGGCCGGCGGCCTCCGCCAACCACCCCTGCAACTCCGCGCGCTCGGCGGCCCGGCGCAACGGCAGCGCCAGGGCGGCCCCGGCGGAGGCCCGCAGCACCTTCGGCTGCAGCGGATCGGCGCCGCCCCCGAGCCACACCTCCTCCACCCCCGCCGCCAGGGCGGTGCGCAACAGGGTGCCGAGGTTGCCGGGGTCCTGCAGGTGATCGAGGGCCAACACAAACCCCGCCCGCCCGCTCGGCTGGGGCAACGCCGCCGCCGCCAGGGTGGCCACCACCCCATCGGGGTGTTCGGTGGTGGCCACCGCCGCCAGCACCTCCTCCCCCACCGGTTGGGGTGGCTGCGGGCAGGCCGCCAGCAGGGCCCCATGGCGATCGATCCAGGCCGGGGTGGCCAGCAGCTGCTCAGGCCGCAGCCCCAGGCGCAGCAGCTCCTGCAGCTGGTGCGTGCCCTCCAGCAGCAGCAGCCCCTGCTCGCGGCGGCCGCGGCCCTGGTGCAGGGCCCGCAGCCGACCCACCAGGGGATTGCGGCGGCTGGTGATCAGCTCCATCAGAAGCGCTCGTGGCGCCGCACCTGCAGGCCGTCGGCCAGCACCAGTGTCTTGTCGTCGAGATCCAGGCCCCGCACGGCCGCCAGCTCGCCCTTGAGCCCCTCGGCCGCCAGATTTTTGATCAACTCCTTCACCAGGATGTCCTCCACGGTTTGTTCATCGAGGGCGTCGGGGGTGAGGGCCTCCAGGAACCGCCCCAACTTGGCGCTCACCAGCTCACGGGCATTGGTGATCTTCAGAACAAGCATGGGAACCGATGCGACGGAACGGCCGGGAAACGGCCTAGGGGCTGTCAACAAAAAAGCCTTCCCCGAATCGAGGAAGGCCTTCGAGTGCGGATGGGGAGACTTGAACTCCCACGACATTGCTGCCACTAGTACCTGAAACTAGCGCGTCTACCAATTCCGCCACATCCGCGTGGTGGGCGTGAATCGCCGGTTGGCGACTCGCAAAATGTACCCCATCACCCTGCGCGCCAAGCCAGTTCCAAGGCCGGACGTCTTGCCGGTCTCAAAACCAGTTGTCAGGATGGGGCTCCTCGGGCGGGACGCCAAAGTTATGACCGTCGCTGTTGTCCCGTCTCAGCAGATTCTCAACCCCCAGCTTGAGATCGCCGGCGGCCGACGGCTCTCTGGCGTGCTCAAGGTGAGTGGGGCCAAGAACTCAGCGCTGGTGCTGATGGCCGCCAGCCTGCTCACCGAAGACCAGCTGCGGCTGCGCAATGTGCCGCCCCTCACCGACATCCAAGGGATGGCGGAAATCCTGATGTCCCTTGGGGTGGGGGTGCGCCGCGGCAGCGACAGCCTGGAGATGGACGGTTCGGGCCTGAACCAATCGGCTCCCCCCTATGAGCTGGTGAACAGCCTGCGGGCCAGCTTCTTCTGCATCGGCCCCCTGCTGGCGCGCCTGGGCATCGCCCGGGTGCCCCTCCCCGGTGGCTGCCAGATCGGCACCCGGCCGGTGGTGGAGCACGTGAAGGGTCTCAAGGCCCTGGGGGCCCAGGTCACCATTGAGCACGGTGTGGTGTCGGCCGTGGTGCCCGGCCGCGGCCATCGGCTGCGGGGCGGGCGCATCCACCTCGACTGCCCCAGCGTGGGCGCCACCGAAACCTTGATGATGGCGGCCGCCCTGGCTGAGGGCGAAACCGTGATCGAGAACGCCGCCCTGGAGCCCGAGGTGGTGGATCTGGCGGGGTTGCTGCTGGCCATGGGCGCCAAGGTGCGCGGCGCCGGCACCCCCACCATCACGATCGTGGGCGTGGAGCGGCTGCACGGCGCCGACTACGCCGTGATCCCCGACCGCATTGAGGCCGGCACCTTCCTGCTGGCCGCGGCCATCACCCGTTCCACCCTGATGGTGGCGCCGGTGATCAGTGATCACCTGCGGGCGGTGCTCACCAAGCTGGAGGAGGCCGGCTGCCGGCTGGAGATCGATGGCACCTGCATCACCATCGCCGCTGATCACATCCGCGCCGTCGACCTGCGCACCCAGCCCTTCCCGGGCTTCCCCACGGATCTGCAGGCGCCGTTCATGAGCCTGCTGGCCACCGCCAGCGGCACCAGCGTGATCACCGAAAACATCTTCGAAAACCGGCTGCAGCACGTGGCCGAACTGCAGCGCATGGGGGCCGCCATCCGCATGCAGGGCAACACCGCCTTTGTGGAGGGCGTCAGCCGCCTCAGCGGGGCCCCGGTGCAGGGCAGCGACCTGCGGGCCTCCGCCGCCATGGTGCTGGCGGGCCTGGCGGCCGAAGGCATCACCAGCGTGCAGGGCCTGGAATACCTCGACCGGGGCTACGCCGACCTGGAGGGCAAGCTCAACGGCGTGGGGGCCTCGATCCGCCGGGTGGGCTAGGGCCTCCATCCGCACCGCCGACTTTTAGAGTCGGCACCGCGGGAGCGTGCCGGAATTGGTAGACGGACTCGACTCAAAATCGAGCGCCTTCGGGCATGTGGGTTCGAGTCCCACCGCTCCCATCACCCCTCCACCCCAGGTGTCACCCGCCCACTCGGCGGTGATGAACACCTACGGGCGGTTTCCCCTGGAGCTGGTGCGGGGCCGCGGCGTCTGGGTGTGGGACAGCAACGGCAAGCGCTACCTCGACGGGGTGGCGGGCATCGCCGTGTGCACCCTCGGCCACAGCAGCCGCCCCCTGCGCAAAGCCCTCAGCCGGCAGCTGCGCAAGCTGCAGCACGTGTCGAACCTCTACCGGATTCCGGAGCAGGAGCAGCTGGCCGCCTGGATCAGCGCCAACAGCTGCGCCGATCGGGTGTTCTTCTGCAATTCCGGCGCCGAGGCCAACGAGGCGGCCATCAAGCTGGCCCGCAAGCACGGCCATGTGGCGCGGGGGATCGACACCAGCAGTGAGCGCGGCCCACTGATCCTGAGCGCCCAGGCCAGCTTCCACGGCCGCACCCTGGCCGCCGTGACCGCCACGGGCCAACCCAAATACCACCAGGGCTTTGAGCCCATGGTGCAGGGCTTCCGCTACTTCCCCTACAACGACACCGCCGCCTTTGAGGCGCTGCTGCAGCGCTGCGAAGCGGAGGGGCCTCGGGTGGCGGCGGTGCTGCTGGAGCCCCTGCAGGGGGAAGGGGGCGTCAACCCCGGCGACCCCGCCTTCTTCCGGCGGGTGCGCGAGCTGTGCGACCAGCACAACATCCTGCTGATCTTCGATGAGGTGCAGGTGGGGGTGGGCCGCAGCGGCCGCCTCTGGGGCTACCAAAAACTCGGCGTGGAACCCGATGCCTTCACCCTGGCCAAGGGCCTCGGCGGCGGCTTCCCGATCGGTGCCCTGTGCGTGAAGGGCAGCGCCGACCACCTCCAGCCCGGGGAGCACGCCAGCACCTTCGGCGGCAACCCGATGGCCTGCCGCGCCGGCCTCACCATCGCTGAGCAACTCAGCCGCCGCAACCTGCCCGCCCATGCCGAGGCCATGGGGCAACTGCTGCAGCAGGCCCTCGCCGACCTGGCCAGCCGCCACAGCGACGTGGCCGAGGGCGCCCGCGGCTGGGGTCTGCTGCAGGGGTTGGTGCTGCGCCCCGACGGCCCCAGCGCCATCGACGTGGTGAAAGCCGCCATGGAGCAGGGGCTGCTGCTGGTGCCCGCCGGACCCAACGTGGTGCGCTTCGTGCCGCCGCTCACGATCCAGCCACGCCACATCCGCCTGGCGGTGCGCAAGCTGGAGCAGGCGCTGCTGGCATGCCAGGCCGCGACCCCTTCAGCGACCTGATCGCCCCCTTCAGCCGCCGGGGCATCGACCTGGGGCTGGAGCGCTTGCAAGGGGCCCTGGCGGAGCTGGGCCATCCCGAACGGCGCTTCGCGGCGGTGCAGGTGGCGGGCACCAATGGCAAGGGCTCCATCAGCACGATGCTGGAGCGCATCGCCAGCGCCGCCGGCATCCGCTGCGGCCTCTACACCTCCCCCCACCTGCTCAGCTGGTGCGAACGCATCCGCCTGCCGGACGGACTGATCACCGAAGCCGAGCTGCGGCGCCTGCTGCAGGAGCTGCAACCCCTGGCCCTGCGCCGCAACCTCACCCCCTTTGAGCTGGTGACGGCCGCCGCCTTCGTGGCCTTTGCCGAGGCCGGCGTGGAGCTGGCGGTGCTGGAGGTGGGCCTGGGGGGCCGGCTGGATGCCACCACCGTGCACCCGCAGCGGCTGGTGCTGGCCTTCGCCAGCATCGGCCTCGACCACACCGAAGCCCTGGGCCCCACCCTGGCGGCCATCGCCGCTGAAAAAGCAGGGGTGTTGCATGGGGCGGGCCGGGCGGTGAGCGGCCCCCAGGCCCCTGAGGCGGTGGCGGTGCTGCGGCGGCAGGCGCAGGCGTGCGGCTGCCCGCTGCGCTGGGTGGAGCCCCTGCCGTCCGAAGCCGCCGGCGGGCCGCAGCTGGGGCTGCGGGGTGAGCTGCAACGGCACAACGGCGCCGTGGCGGTGGCGGCCGCCGAGGCCCTGGCGGAGCTGGGCTGGCCCATCGACGCTGAGGCCATCGAGCGGGGGCTGCGGGAGGCCCGCTGGCCGGGGCGCCTGGCCCGGCACCGCTTCGGCGGCAGGCCGCTGCTGCTGGATGGGGCCCACAATCCGCCCGCGGCGGAGGCCCTGCGCCGGGAGCTCGACGCCATGGGCTCGGCCGCCCCGCGCCGCTGGCTGATCGCCATGCAGCGCCACAAGGATGCTCCGCAGCTGCTGCGCACGCTGCTGCGGCCGGGCGATCAGGCCCGGGTGCTGGCCCTGCCGGAGCACGCCAGCTGGCGTGCCGACGAGCTGCAGCAGGCCACCGGCTTGCCGCTGGAGCCCGCGGACGCCAGCCCGCACGACAACCTGCACTGGCTGGTGGACAGTGCCGCCCTGCCGGTGGCCTGCGGATCCCTCTACCTGGTGGCGGAGCTGCTGCCCCTGCTGGACGCGACAGACTGAGCGCAGACGCCCCAGGGCCATGGACCACCGCCACACCGCCCCTTGGCTCCTGGGCCTGCTCTCCAGCCTGCTGATAGCGCTCGTTGGCCTGGCCGGGCCCACCGTGCCGGCCGCCGTGGCCGCCGACTTCCAAGACACGGTGGATTACACCCTCACCAACCAGAGCGGCAAGGACTTCTCCGGCCAGCAACTGGCCAACACCTCCTTCGCGGGGGCGGTGGGCAAGGGGGCCAACTTCGCCGGCGCCAACCTGCACGGCGCGATCCTCACCCAGGGGGCCTTCCCCGAGGCCAACTTCAACGGCGCCGATCTCTCCGATGCGCTGATGGATCGCACCGACATGAGCCACACCGACCTGCGGGGTGCCGTGCTGGTGGGGGCGATCGCCTCGGGCGGGAGCTTTAGCGGCGCCCAAATCGACAACGCCGATTTCAGCGATGCCCTGCTGGATCGGGTGGATCAGCGGCTGCTCTGCGCCGTGGCCCGCGGCACCAATCCCGTCACCGGCGCCGACACCCGCGCCAGCCTCGGCTGCTGAAGGCCATCTACTGCGCTGAGGGGCGCTCCCACCAGCCGCGCAACTTGCCGGGGTTGAGCAGACCCGCCGGGTCGTAGGCGGCCTTGGCGGCCACCTGGTCGGCATCCACCGTGCCGAGCCCCCCCTCCTCCACGGTGATGGC
>CAWUND010000060.1:0-6543 GCA_963923815.1 uncultured bacterium | reverse complement strand
ATCGAGGATGTCGAACCATCCCCGCTGCGGCGCGCGCCCTACAGCGATCGTCATGGGTGGGAAATGAGCGGTGCGGGAAACCCGCGGGCTGTGGGTTACCGGGCGATGGTAACAACGTTGCCCGGCGCCGCGAGGACGGTTTTGACGGGCTGACACGGCCCGTCACCATTGCGTTTTTGGGTAGGACTACTCAGGGATGGCCCGCCACGGGCTGTGGCCGAGCCAAGATGGCGAACCCACGGTTAACCGCCCCCATGGCCTCGGCGCCAACCGCCAGCTCCGCCCCCTCGAGCCCATCCGCCTCGCTGCTGGAGCAGCCGGTGCTGGGCTCCCGTCGGCTGTCCAATGTTCTGGTGGCGTCTGTGGTGTCCACCGGGGGGCTGGGCTTCCTGCTCACCAGCGCCTCCAGCTACACCGGCACGGATTTGCTGCCCATCGGCCATCCCGCCGCCCTCAGCTTTGTGCCCCAGGGCCTGGTGATGGGCCTCTATGGGATCGCGGCGGCGCTGCTCGCCACCTATTTGTGGGCCGTGATTGGCATTGATGTGGGCGCCGGTGCCAACCGCTTCGACAAGGGCGACGGCACCCTCACCGTGACCCGCCGCGGCTTCCGCCAGCTGATCAGCGTCACCACCCCTCTGAAAGACATCCAGGCGGTGAAGGTGGACGTGCGCGACGGCCTCAACCCCCGCCGCCGCTTGGCCCTGCGCATCCAGGGCCGCCGCGACCTGCCCCTCACCCGCGTGGGTGAGCCCATGCCCCTGGCCGATCTGGAGCGCGGCGGCGCCGAGCTGGCCCGGTTCCTCGGGGTGCCCCTGGAGGGGGTGTGATGGCGGCCCTGCGCGTCTCGAGCCTCTGGCGGCCTCTGCTGCTCACGCTGCTGTTGCTGCTCAGCCCCCTGGGGCCCGTGGCCTGCGCCGCCACCGGTTCCAAGGCGGCGGTGGGCTGTGGCACGGGTGGCGTGCCCTGCCTGCAGGGCACCGCCGTGGTGGAGCTCAAAACCAGCAAGGGCACCGTGGAACTCAGCCTCGACGGCGCTGCCGCACCTCTCACCGCTGGCAATTTCGTGGATCTGGTGCGCCGGGGTACCTACAACAACACCCTGTTCCATCGGGTGGTGCGCGAGCCCATCCCGTTTGTGGTGCAGGGGGGGGATCCCCAGAGCTCCAACCCCAACACCCCCGTGGATCTGCTCGGCACCGGCAGCTACGTGGATCCCAGCAACGGCCAGCCGCGCCTGATTCCGCTGGAGCTGTTCCTCAGCGGTGACAGCAGCCCCCGCTATGGGGAGGTGTTGGCGGGGCCGGGCCAGCAGAGCCGCCTGCGGCTGCAGCACCAGCGCGGCGCCGTGGCCATGGCCCGCTCCGCCGACCCCAATTCCGCCAGCGCGCAGTTCTACATCGCCCTGAAAGCCCTGCCGGAGCTGGACGGCCGCTATGCCGTGTTCGGCCGGGTCACCAAGGGCATGGATGTGGTGGATCGCATCACCCAGGGCGACAAGCTGATCAGCGCCACCGTGCTGCAGGGGGGCACCCTGGTGAAGGACGCCCCCTAGGCGGGCACCCGCTTGTCGAGGCTGGTGACCTTCAGGTAGGCGGTGTTCACGCCCGAGGCCCGCTCCAGGGAAATCCTGCCCGTGCGGGCGATTTCGAGGATTCCGTAGGCGGCCAGCACGTTCTCGATGGCCACCAGCTTGCCGGGGTCGCCCACCACCTCAATGGTGAGGGCCTGGTCGGCCACGTCCACCACCTTGGCGCGGAACACCTGCACCAGATCGAGGATGGCGGCGCGGTTGTCCGGCGGGGCTGACACCTTCAGCAGCATCAGCTCCCGCTCCACGGCGGGCGTGCGGGTGAGGTCGTTGACCTCCAGCACATTGATCAGCTTGTTGAGCTGTTTGCTCATCTGGGCGAGGGTGCGGTCGTCGCCCTCCACCACCATCGTCAGCCGGGACACGCCCCGCTGCTCAGCGGGGCCCACCGCCAGGCTTTCGATGTTGAAGCCGCGGCGTGCAAACAGTCCGGAGATGCGACTGAGCACTCCGGATTCGTCCTCCACCAGCACCGAGAGGGTGTGCTTCATGCCCAGGGTTGCGTGTGCGGCCGGCGAAACCCCAAGTTACGTGCTGGTCTGGCGCTCCAGCCACTGCAGCAGCGCTTGGTTGAACAGGGCGGGCCGCTCATCGTGGGGGCAGTGCCCCAGCCGGGGAAGCAGCTGCAGCGTGAGGTCGGGTTTGTGCTGCCCCAGTTGCTCCGCGATGGCGGGGGGCACCAGTCGGTCGTGGCTGCCCCACAGCACCAGCAGCGGTTGATGCATGCGCTGCAGCAGTGCAGCTGCGGTGGCCCCCCGCGGGCGCAGGGCCATGCCGATGCTCATCGCGCGCAGGGCCCGGGGCGCCTGGGGCCGCAGGGCGGGCCGTGCCACCAGCCGCCGCAGTTCCCGGTCCACCGGTTGGGGGGTGCTGTAGGCACTGCGCAGCCCGAGATCCAGCAGCGGTGTGCGGGCGATCAGCGGCACCAGCAGCTCCAGGGGCAGGAGCCGGCACAGCAGCACCACCAGCCGCCGCTGCAGGCGCCGCCGCCAGGGCCGCCGCCGCGCCGCCATGGGCATCACCAGCGTGGGGTCCGGCAGGGGGGCCGCCACCACCGCCACCACCCAGCGGGGAAAAAACACGGCGCAGGTCACCGCCACCAGGCTGCCGAGGGAGTTGCCCACCAGCACCGCCGGCCCCTGCACCACCTGCTCGAGAAACCCCTGCACCTGCCGAGCCCAGAGGCGGTTGTCCAGCGGGCGCTGCCGGCGATGGGCCGGCTGGCTGGAGGCCCCGAACCCCACCAGATCGATGGCGTACACGCACCAGCCGGCCGCCGCCAGCTCCGCAACGTTGTGGCGCCAGTGGCCGCTGGCGGCGCCGAAGCCATGCAGCAGCACCAGGGCCGGCCGGTCGCGGCGCCCCAGCACCCGCCAATGGCAGTGGTGCCCCTGCCAGTGCCAGCTGCCGTGCTCGCCCCAGTGGGCCCCCGCGGCGTCAGGCTGGGGGGCGGACAGCGGCAGGGGCTCAAGGGTGGCCGACACGGCAGCGCAGACGCAGGGCGGTGCCGGTCCAGACCGTCCGCTTGATGCTCACTATTGCGAAGGCCAGGCCCGCCTGCGGCTGGGGGAGGGGTTCTTCCGGCCGCAATCGCGCCCCTCCCGCGACCTGGGGGTGCTGCTGGCCCGCACCCTGCCCCAACCGCTGCAGGTGCTGGATCTGATGGCCGGCAGCGGCATTCGCGCCCTGCGCTACGGGCTGGAGGCGGGGGCCGAGGCCGTGTGGGCCAACGATGCCGACGGCGACCGCCTGCCGCTGTTGGAGGCCAACCTGGCCCCCCTGGCGGCCGCCGGCTGTGCCGTGCGCACCACGGCGCTCACCGGCCAAAAGCTGCTCGCCGATTGCCTGCTGCAGGAGCGCCGTTTCGCGCTGCTGGATCTCGATGCCTTCGGCTGCCCCACGCCATTGGTGGCCCCGGCCCTGGAGGCGCTGCAGTTCGGAGGGGTGTTGTACCTGGCCAGCACCGATGGCCGCTCCCCCACCGGCCACGACCGCGGCGCGGCCCTGCGCTCCCTCGGTGCCGCCGCCCGGGCCCATCCCGCCAGCTGGGAGCTGGCCCTGCGCCTGCAGATCGGCGTGGTGGCTCGGGCGGCCTGGGCCCTGGGGCGGGGGGTGAAGCCCCTGTTCAGCTTCAGCGAGGGCCGCACCTTCCGTGTGGCCCTGCAGCTGCAGCGGCGGGCCGAGCCCCAGCAGGAACGGTTGCTGGGGATGCTCGCCCACTGCCATGGCTGCGGCGAACAGTTCAGCCAGAGCCTGTGGCAGCTGCGCCGATGGCCCGTCTGCGGCTGCGGCCCCCAAGCCCCGCCGCTGGCCATCTCCGGGCCACTGTGGCTTGGGCCGCTCCAGGACCCCCCGACCCTGGGGGCCATGGCCTCGGCGGCGGCGGCCCTCCCCCCGGGCGCGGTGGCCCCCGCCAGCCTGCGCCTGCTGCGAAGGCTCCAGGCAGACCCTGGCCTGCCGGTGCGCTGCTGGCCCGTGGCGGAGCTGGCCCGGCGTCTAGGGGGAGGGCCACCCGCCACCGAGCCGCTGTTGATGGCGCTGCGGCAGGAGGGCTTCACCGCCCTGCGTTCCGGCGTGATGGAGGCGACCTTCCGCTGCAATGCCCCCTGGCCACGCGTGTTGGAGCTGGCAGCTGCGCTAAATAGGTAGCCGTTACGGCATCCGGCCATGGCCTCGGAAATCTTCGGCACTGCAGCGCTGTTCTGGGTTCTGATCCCCCTGGGCCTGGTGGGCGGCGCCCTGCTGCTGAAGCTCCAGGGCGACGACTGAGGCCCGCAGCTCGCGCAGGAAACAGCCTTGCCGGGGCGCGGCTGAGAAGCCCTCAGCTTTAGGCTCAGCCCTCCTCGTGGAACCCCGATGCAGGTGTTGGTGATCGGTGCAACGGGCACGCTGGGGCGGCAGATCGCCCGGCAGGCCATTGATGCCGGTCATCAGGTGCGCTGCATGGTGCGCTCTCCCCGCAAGGCCGCCTTTCTGCAGGAGTGGGGTTGCGAACTCACCCGCGGCGATCTGCTGGAGCCGGGCAGCCTCGATTACGCCCTGGAGGGCCAGGAGGCGGTGATCGATGCCTCCACCGCCCGTGCCACCGACCCCGGCAGCAGCTACGACACCGACTGGAGCGGCAAACTCAACCTGCTCAACGCCTGCGAGCGGGCCGGCGTGAAGCGGTTTGTGTTCGTGTCGCTGCTCGACGCCGACAAGCACCGCGATGTGCCCTTGATGGACATCAAGTACTGCACCGAGCAGGCCTTGATCCAGTCGGACTTCGACTACACGATCCTGCGCTGCGTGGCCTTCATGCAGGGTCTGATCAGCCAGGTGGCCATCCCGGTGCTCGAGAACCAGACGGTGTGGGTGAGCGGCACCCCCACGCCGATCGCCTACATGAACACCCAGGACGTGGCCCGCTTTGCGGTGGCGGCCCTGGGGCGTGCAGAGACCGTGCGCCAGGCCTTCCCGGTGGTGGGGCCCCGGGCCTGGAACACCGGTGAGATCACCCAGCTGTGCGAGAAGTACGCCGGCAAGAGTGCTCGGGTGTTTCGGGTGCGCCCCTTCCTGCTGCGGCTGATGCAAGGGGTGTCGTCGTTCTTTGAGCCGGCGGTGAATGTGGCCGAGCGCCTGGCCTTCGACAAGGTGGTGGGTGGTGGCGTGCCCCTCAACGCCCCCATGGAGGCCAGCTATGCCGCCTTCGGGCTCGACCCGGAGCAAACCACCGGCCTCGAGGCCTACCTGCGGGAGTACTACGACACGATCCTCAAGCGGCTGCGGGAGATGGAAGCCGACCTCGACAAGGACGCCAAGAAGAAGCTCCCCTTCTGAACGCAATCACTGAGAGCTACACCTGAGCTCACCCAAGGGCCCTGGCGCTTCGGTAGTGAGCTTGTACTATTGCGGCAATCCCGTTGGATCCTCGCCTGCAATGGCCATCGCCCAGATCAAAAACCTGCAGCGTCGCCTGGGCGTGTTGGAGCAGGAGGCGGTGGAGGAGGTGAGCCGTGCCTGTGGCCATGAGCTCTGGCAGAGCCTCGGTTTTGATGCCCTCGACAGCGTGGAGGATGCCGACCGCCGCGCCCGTGCCAACTACTACTACGGTCAGCTTCAGGTGGTGCGCGAGCTCAAGGATGCGCTCGGCTGAAGCCAAGCCCCCCTACGCACCCCCGCCGGCGCGGCCGGATTTTCCGCCGCCGTCGCGTCCGCCCCGGCCCTGAAGCAGGCGCTGCAGCCGCCCCTGTTCCGTGGCCGTGAGCTCGCGCCATTGGCCGGGCTCGAGCCCCTCCAGGCTGAGGCAGGGGCCGCCATCCATCAGGTCAATGGCCACCCGCAGCAGCCGCAGGGTGGGCAGGCCCACGGCGGCCGTCATGCGTCGCACTTGGCGGTTGCGTCCCTCCCGCAGCTCCAGCTCCAGCCAGCTGGTGGGAATCGCGGCCCGCTGGCGGATCGGTGGCTGCCGCGGCGGGATCGCCGGATCCTCAAGGCTCCGGGCCCGGGCCGGAAGGGTGCGCTTCCCTTGGATGATCACCCCCTCCCGCAGGGCCTGCAGGGACGCTGCATTCGGCAGCCCCTCCACCTGCGCCCAGTAGCGGCGCCAGTGCCCCCAGCGGGGGTCCGTGAGCCGTTGCTGCAAACGCCCATGGGCGGTGAGCAGCAGCAGGCCCTCGCTGTCGGCGTCAAGCCGACCCGCCGCATACACCCCGGGCACGTTGATGTGGTCGGCCAGGCAGCCCCAGGCGGAGCCCGGCTCCGGGGTGAACTGGCTCAACACCCCGTAGGGCTTGTGGAACAGCAGGGTGGTCAGGAGGCCTGGCGCGCTCGCCACAGGTTGACCATGCCGATCGAAATCATCAGCAGGCCGAGATCCATCGACACGGGGGGCAGGACCATCGGCGTGGCGGGTGGTGGCACCGGAACGAGGCGTGACCCTAGCGGTTCTGGGGTGGCAACTAAGCTGAGCG
>CAWUND010000059.1:0-6553 GCA_963923815.1 uncultured bacterium | reverse complement strand
AGCGTGCGCATGGGGCCGGGCAAGACACGTCAGCGGTGGTCGCCGCTGCCGGAGATCACGTTACGGGCGGCACGGCTGGCCAGTTTCTGCAGGTTGGCCTCGGCGATCTGCTCGAGCTCAAAACCCAGCTCACTGGCCAGCTGGGCCACGTACCAGAGCACATCCCCCAGCTCCAGCATTAGGGCCTGCTTCACCTCGGGGCTGAAGCTGCCGTTCTGATCGCGCAGCACCTTTTTCACCTTGTCGGCCACCTCGCCGGCTTCGCCACATAGGCCGAGGGTGGGGTAGATGGGGTTGGAGCCCACATCGGGGTAGCGGGCCGTCTGCCGGGCACCCCGCTGATAGGCGTTGAGATCCATTGCAGCAGCTGCCTTGGCGGGCCCCGATGATAGGGTCCAACCACCTATGGCCTTGCCGAATGGCCCTGCCCGATCTCACGCGTCGCACCAAGATCGTGGCCACCATCGGCCCTGCTACTGAGTCACCTGAGCAGCTGCGGCGCCTGATTGAGGCCGGTGCCACCACCTTCCGGCTGAATTTTTCCCACGGCGACCACAGCGAACACGCCGCCCGCATCGCCACGATCCGCCAGGTGGCGCATCAATTGGGGGTGCATGTGGGCATCCTGCAAGACCTGCAGGGCCCCAAGATCCGCCTCGGGCGCTTCAAGGATGGCCCGATCACCGTGGCCAAGGGGGATGCCTTCACCCTCACCTCCCGGGATGTGCCCTGCACCCAGGAGATCGCCACCGTCACCTACGACAAGCTGGCCGAGGAGGTGGTGCCCGGCAGCCGCATCCTGCTGGATGACGGCCGCGTGGAAATGGTGGCCGACCGGGTGGACAAGTCGGACCAAACCCTCTACTGCACGGTGACCGTTGGTGGGGTGCTCTCCAACAACAAGGGGGTGAATTTCCCCGACGTGCAGCTCTCGATCCGGGCCCTCACCGACAAAGACCGCACCGACCTGGCCTTCGGCCTGCAGCAAGGGGTGGATTGGGTGGCCCTGAGCTTCGTGCGCAACCCCTCCGACATGCAGGAGATCAAGGAGCTGATCGCCGGCCACGGCTTCAGCACCCCGGTGGTGGCCAAGATCGAAAAATTTGAGGCCATCGACCAGATCGACGCGATCCTGCCGCTCTGCGATGGCGTGATGGTGGCCCGCGGCGACCTCGGGGTGGAGATGCCCGCCGAGGAGGTGCCCCTGCTGCAGAAGGAGCTGATCCGCAAGTGCAACGCCCTGGGCATCCCGGTGATCACCGCCACCCAGATGCTCGATTCGATGGTGAGCTGCCCCAGGCCCACCCGCGCCGAGGTGAGCGATGTGGCCAACGCCATCCTCGATGGCACCGACGCCGTGATGCTCTCCAACGAGAGCGCCGTGGGGGATTTCCCCGTGGAGGCCGTGGCCACCATGAGCCAGATCGCCCGCCGCATCGAGCGCGATTACCCCAACCGCGGCGATGAGAGCCAGCTGGCCTCCACCATCCCCAATGCCATCAGCCAGGCGGTGAGCGCCATCGCCCGCCAATTGGAGGCGGCCGCCATCCTCACCCTCACCAAGGGGGGAGCGACGGCCCGCAACGTGAGCAAGTTCCGCCCCAGCACCCCCATCCTGGCGATCACCAGCGAGGTGTCCGTGGCCCGGCGCCTGCAGCTCTGCTGGGGGGTGAGCCCGCTGCTGATTGAAGAGCAAACCTCCTCCACCAGCACCTTCAGCCTGGCCATGGGCATGGCCCGCGAAATGGGGGTGCTCAACGACGGCGACCTGGTGGTGCAAACCGCCGGCACGCTCTCGGGCGTGAGCGGCTCCACCGACTTCATCAAGGTGGGCATCGTGTCGGCGGTGCTCTCCAAAGGGGTGGGCATCGGCAACGGTTCGGTGAGCGGCCGCGTGCGGGTGGTGAACAGCCCGGAGGCCGCCGCCTCGATTCAGGCTGGTGAAATCCTGGTGGTGCGGGAAACCACGGCCGACTACGTGGAGGCCATTCGCAAGGCCAAGGGGGTGATCGCGGAAGTGGGCGATGCCGACAGCCACACGGCCCTGATCGCCCAACGCACCGGCATTCCGGCGATTGTGGGGGTGAGTGATGCGATCGCCAACCTGCGCCAGGGCGAAATCGTGACCCTCGACCTGCGCCGCGGCGAAGTGCACCGTGGCGCCCGCAGCCACAACCCCGACCACAACGGCGCCATCGTTTAAGGCCACCCCCACACCCCGCCACACCCCGATGGCCGCCAAACTCGCCCTGCGCGAAACCGTGGGCATGGCCTTGGCCACCCTGCGGGCCAATCGGCTGCGGTCGTTGCTCACGATGCTGGGCATCGTGATCGGGAACGCCTCCGTGATCACCCTGGTGGGGGTGGGCAAGGGCGCCCAAAACCTGGCGGAGGGGCAGCTCAACACCCTCGGCGCCAACGTGCTGTTCGTGGTGCCGGGCAACAACGACAGCCGCCGTCAGGGCATCGATTTCCCCAAGACCCTGGTGCTGGAAGACGCCGAGGCCATTGCGGAACAGGTGCCGAGCGTGAAGCGGGTGGTGCCCCAGATCACCTTGAGTGCGGTGCTGCAGGCGGGCGCCAAGAGTTCCACCGCCACGGTGTCAGGCATCACCCCCGATTTTCTGACGGTGCGCCGCTTTGAAGTGGCCCAGGGCCGCTTCCTCGATCAGCGCGACCTGGAGGGGGCCCGCAACGTGGTGGTGATCGGCCCCGACCTGCGCACGAAACTGCTGCCGGTGGGATCGGCCCTGGGGCAACGGGTGCGCATCCGCGACCAGAGCTTTGAGGTGATCGGTGTGATGGCCCCCAAGGGGGCGGTGTTTGGCCAAAACCAAGACGAGGCCGCCTACATCCCCCTCACCACCATGGTGAGCAAGCTCTCCGGCCGCGACCCCACCTACGGGGTGAGCCTCAACTTCATCAGCGTGGAGGCCCGTGATGAGGCCAGCACCAGCGCCGCCAAGTTTCAGATCACCAACCTGCTGCGCCAGCGGCACAACATCCTGCGGGAGGACGACTTCGCCGTGCGCTCCCAGCAGGATGCCCTCTCGATCGTGGGCACCATCACCGGCGGCCTCACCCTGATGCTGGCGGCCATCGGCGCCATCTCCCTGCTGGTGGGGGGCATCGGGATCATGAACATCATGTTGGTGTCGGTGAGCGAGCGCACCTCCGAGATCGGGCTGCGCAAGGCCATCGGTGCCCGCAGCAGCGACGTGCTGGCCCAATTCCTGGTGGAGGCCCTGGTGCTCTCCAGCCTGGGGGGGGTGATCGGCAGCGCCCTGGGGCTGTCGGCGGTGGCGGCGGTGGCGGCGTTCACCCCCCTGCCGGCGGCCATTGGCGCCACCAGCGTGCTGATCACCGTGGGGCTCTCCGGGAGCATCGGCCTGGTGTTTGGCGTGTTGCCGGCGCGGCGGGCGGCCCGCTTGGATCCGATCACCGCCCTGCGCAGCCTCTAGGGGCAAATCGAAAGAAAAACGGAAATGTGCCCGCGCGGGGTGCAACGGTCTCAACGGTCACCAACCGCTGGAACGGCCAATGGCTTCATGGGGAGACCTGTGCACCGACACCTCCCTTGGCCCAGATGTCCTGCGGTTACCGCAACAGCAGCGATCGCATGGTGATCGTGCGCTGCCTGGGCCCCCAGGAATTTTTTCTGGAGCGGGTGGTGTTCCCCTTTGAGCTGTTGAGCTTCCTGGCGCCGCCGGATTCAGAGGTTCAGATCTGGACCCACGGCCTCGGGGGCCCCGAACTGGTGGAAAGCATCCCGGTGGCTGAGCTGGTGATGGATGAGAGCAGCGGCGCCACCACCGTGCCGTTTCCCGTGAGCACCGAGCACGTGATCCAGGGCGTTCAGGCCGGCTGAAGCAACGGCTCGAAGGCCCGCTGGGGGCGCGCCGGTCGCTTTACACTTGTTAAACATTCATTCAGCTCGGCGGCCATGAATCAGCGCTGGCGCACCATCGCCCTCTGGGTTCTGCCGATCGCCGTGGCCCTGTTCCTCGGCTGGCAGGTGCTCGGCAACGGCGGCGCCCGCATGGCCGCCCCCAGCGGCCCCACGGTGGCGCCCCGCAATGCCGCGGTGGCCCGCATGAGCTACGGCCGCTTCCTCGACTACGTGGATGCCGGCCGCGTCACCGCCGTGGACATCTTTGATGGCGGCCGCACCGCCGTGGTGGAAGCGGTGGATCCCGATCTGGACAACCGCGTGCAGCGCCTGAGGGTGGATCTGCCCGGCCTGGCACCGGAGCTGGTGAACAACCTCAAGCAGCAGGGCATCAGCTTCGACATCCATCCCCCCCGCCAGGCGCCTCCGGCCCTTGGCCTGCTGGGCAACCTGCTGTTCCCGCTGCTGTTGATTGGCGTGCTGGTGTTCCTGGCCCGCCGCGGCAACGGCATGCCCGGCGGCCCCGGCCAGGCCATGCAATTTGGCAAAACCAAGGCCCGCTTCCTGATGGAGGCCCAAACCGGCGTGATGTTTGACGACGTGGCCGGTGTGGAGGAGGCCAAGCAAGACCTTCAGGAGGTGGTGACCTTCCTCAAAACCCCCGAACGCTTCACCTCCGTGGGGGCGAAGATCCCCAAGGGTGTGCTGTTGGTGGGCCCTCCGGGCACGGGCAAAACCCTGCTGGCCAAGGCCATCGCCGGTGAAGCCGGGGTGCCCTTCTTCTCCCTCTCCGGTTCGGAATTCGTGGAGATGTTCGTGGGCGTGGGTGCCAGCCGCGTGCGCGATCTGTTCAAGCGCGCCAAGGAAAACAGCCCCTGCCTGATCTTCATCGACGAAATCGATGCGGTGGGCCGTCAGCGGGGTGCCGGTGTGGGCGGCGGCAACGACGAGCGGGAGCAGACCCTCAACCAGCTGCTCACCGAGATGGACGGCTTCGAGGGCAACAGCGGCATCATCATCATTGCCGCCACCAACCGGGCTGACGTGCTCGATTCGGCCCTGCTGCGCCCGGGCCGTTTCGACCGCCAGGTGCAGGTGGACGTGCCCGACATCAAGGGGCGCCTGGCCGTGCTCAAGGTGCACTCCCGCGACAAGAAACTGGCCGACGACGTGAGCCTCGAGGCCATCGCGCGCCGCACCCCCGGCTTCTCCGGTGCCGACCTGGCCAACCTGCTCAATGAGGCGGCCATCCTCACCGCCCGCCGCCGCAAGGAGGCCACCGGCCTGGCGGAGATCGACGATGCGGTCGACCGGATCATCGCCGGCATGGAGGGCAAGCCCCTCACCGATGGCCGCAGCAAGCGCCTGATCGCCTACCACGAAGTGGGCCATGCCCTGGTGGGCACCCTGGTGAAGGCCCATGACCCGGTGCAGAAGGTCACGCTGATCCCCCGGGGGCAGGCCCAAGGTCTCACCTGGTTCTCCCCCGATGAGGAGCAGATGCTGGTGAGCCGCGCCCAACTGCGGGCCCGGATCATGGGGGCCCTCGGGGGCCGCGCTGCCGAGGATGTGGTGTTTGGTTATGCGGAGGTGACCACCGGAGCCGGGGGCGACATCCAGCAAGTGGCCTCCATCGCCCGCCAGATGGTGACCCGATTCGGCATGAGCGAAGTGGGCCAGCTGTCGCTGGAGGCCGGCAACCAGGAGGTGTTCCTGGGGCGCGACCTGATGACCCGCAGCGACGGCTCCGATGCCACCGCCGCCCGGGTGGATGCCGCCGTGCGCCAGATCGTGCAGAACTGCTACGCCGAAACCGTGGAGCTGGTGGCCGCCCACCGCGCCTGCATGGATCGCGTGGTGGAGGTGCTGATCGAAAAGGAAAGCCTCGATGGCGATGAGTTCCGCGCGATCGTGGCCGAGTACACCGCCATTCCGGACAAAGAGCGCTTCTCCCCCTTCCTGAGCGACGCCCTCCCCGAGCCCGTGGGCGAAACCCAGGGGGCCTGAGCGCCGGCTTCAAGCCTGATCCGCGGAAATCTGCTGTGATGGTTGGGTCGCCCCTCGGGCGGCCCTTTTTTGTGTTGTCGCCGCACACCAATGGGATTCCGCTACCTCAACCGCATCGCCACCCCGGAACACCTCACCGAATTCCTTGAGCTGGCGGACCTGGCGGCGGGCGGTGGTGCCGATGCCGGCAACGTGTTTGAGCTCTCCCGCCGCCTGCAGCACTCCACCCCGATGCGGCTGTGCATCAAGCGGCTGCTGCACGATGCCGATGCGGCGGCACTGATCGCCAGCCGCAAGGTGGCGGGCCCCTACGACCAGGCCAGCCTGCTCAGCCTGCCCAAGGGGAGCCTGGGGCACACCTACGCCACGGTGATGCAAACCATGGGCTACGACATCAACTTCTTCCCGGAGCCGGCCTTCTACAACAACCTGGCCAGCGACGCCGATTACATCAACCACCGGGTCTACGCGACCCACGACATCCACCACATCCTCAGCGGCTTCAGCCTCGACAACTACGGCGAAGCCGGGGTGATCAGCATCAGCGTGGCCCAGTTCACCTTCCCCGCCTTCACCTTTTTGAACCTGATCGGGATGCTGCTCAATTGGTTTGCCAACGACCGCATCGATGAGGAGATCAACTCCGAGCAGGAGCGG
>CAWUND010000058.1:0-6725 GCA_963923815.1 uncultured bacterium | reverse complement strand
GTGGTTGCGCGCCAGCAGGCTGATGTGATGCGGCAGGCGCGCCGCTGCCCCCCCCTGGCGGGGGTCCACACCGGTGAGTTCCAGGCCGGGAATGCGCAGCAGCGGCCCCAGCAGGGCGTCCCGCAAGGGGCGGATCGGGTCGTCGCCGCCGTTGGCCTCCAGGCGCCCCTGGCTGAGGGCGACGGCCTCCACCAGGCCGGTCACCAGGTCCACCGGTTCGGTGCCGGAGCGCAGCCCCCCCTCCTGACCGCCACCACCCCAGAGGGGCGCCAACGGCAGCCCGGAGCGCACCAGCAGGGCACCAACACCCCGGGGGCCCTGCAACTTGTGGGCCGTGAGGCTCAACAGATCCACCGGCAGCGCATCAAAGCGAATCAGCTGGTGCCCGATCACCTGCACCGCATCCACGTGCAAGGGAACACCGGCCCCGCGGCAGAGGGCACCGATCTGCTCCAGCGGTTGCACCGTGCCCACTTCGCTCTGGCCCCAAATCAGGCTCACCAGCCGTGTCGGGGGCGCCAACAACGGCTTGAGCTGCTCCAGATCGAGCAGGCCCTCTCGCGACACGGGCAGCTGTTGCACCAGCCAGCCCTCACGCTCCAGCTGGGCGGCGGCCGCCACGGTGGCGGGATGTTCCACGCTGGAGATCAGCAGCCGTGATCCCGCTGGCCCAGCCGGGCCGATGCCGCGGCAGGCGCCGAGGATCCCCAGGTGGATCGATTCGGTGCCGCCGGAGGTGAACACCACACGGCCTGACTCACAACCCAGCAACACCCCCAGCCGTTGCCGTTGGCGTTCCAGCTGCTCCGCCGCCGTGAGCCCAAAGCCATGCAGGCTGGAGGGGTTGGCCCAGGCCTCCGCTTGGCAGCGGAGCATGGCCTGCTGCACCTCAGGCGCCAGAGGCGTGGTGGCAGAGCAGTCGAGGTAGTGGTGGGGTGCGTGCCCCATGGCGGCCGTCTGGGGGGTGGCGCTCAGAGGTTGAGGCCCGGGTCCCGCTCAAAGCGGGCGCGGGTGCGCGATTCCAGCGAATTGGTGGCGAGGGTCACCAGGTCGTCGAGGGAGGTGCCGTTGAGCAGCGCCTCCACCCGGGCCCGGGCCTCCGCGCTGGGGCAGCGGTCTGGTCGAATGCAGCCCTGGGTGCACACGGTTGCGCAATCAATGGCGTCAACGGCGCCGGTGGCCTCAGCGGCCGGCGCAGCGTCGGAGCCTGGGGGGATGGGAGCGGCGCCCTTGCTGGCGGCCTGGCTGCGGGCGGCGGCCACCTCGGCGGGATCCGGAATCACCCCGTCGAACACATGCTCCGCCGGACCATCCATGAACACCTTGCCGGTGGCCGCGTCCCAATGGATCTGCAAGGGACCGCCCGGCAGGTCCAACCGCGCCTGGCGGTCGCATAGCCCCAGGCTGTGCATGGCCACCAGGGTGGCGCAGGCACCCGTACCGCAGGCCAGGGTGGGGCCAGCACCCCGTTCCCACACCCGCATCAGCAGATGGCCGGGGTTGAGCACCTGCACGAAATGCACATTGGTGCGGGCGGGGAAGGCGGGGTGGTGCTCGAACAGCGGACCAAACCGCTCCAGATCGATCTCATCAACGGCCGGAACGGGGATCACCACGTGGGGGTTGCCCATGCCGGCGGCCGCCACGGCAAACCGTTCACCATCCACCTCCAGCTCCCCCTGGGGCACGCCCGCATCCCCGACCGGGAGGGTGGTGGGCACCTGCGGGGGCTCCAGGAAGGGAGCGCCCATGTCGACCCGCACCGTGCCGTCCTCCAGCAGCTGGGGAACGATGCGCCCCGCCAGGGTGTCGATCGACCAGGTGCGGCCGGGGCCATCCCCATCCACATCCGCCAGGAATCGCGCCAGACAGCGGATGCCATTGCCGCACATCTCCGGCTCCGTGCCATCGGCATTGAAGATGCGCATGCGCAGCTCGCCGCCGGCGTTGGCGGGCAAGGCCAGGATCACCCCATCGGCGCCCACGCCAAAGCGGCGGTCGCACAGCTGCACCACCCGCTCGGGGGTGAGATCAAAGGCGCGCTCAGGATCCGCCGCGCCACGGGCGTCCAGCAACAGGAAGTCGTTGCCCAGGCCCTGGTATTTGCTGAAGGGAAGGTTGCTGAACACGGACTCGCGCGGCAGCCTGCACACAGGCTTGTGGGTGAGGCCGATCCTATGGGGAGCAGCACGGAGCGCCACCCCCCCGGGTTTGACCCCTCCCAGCCCGGGATCCGCTGCCTGCAGCAATGGATTCGCCAGCAAACCCCCGTGCAGATTGAGCTGTGCGGGGGAGGATCCCTGCAGGGGCGCCCGGCCTGGGTGGATGCGGATTTTCTGGCGTTGCACACCGAAGGTGGCAGCGCACCGGTGCTCGTCAACCGCGGGGCCATCGCCCTGATCCGGCCTCAAACCTGAGGCTGTGGGAGCATCAGCGGCACGCACCCCTGCCAGCCGTGAGCGACTCCAGCCGCTATCAACCCCAGGCGATTGAAGCGACCTGGCAGCGCGCCTGGCGGGAGAACGGACTGCACGACACCCCAGAGCTGGAGGCCGGTGAGCAGGGCTTCTATGCCCTGTCGATGTTTCCCTACCCCTCGGGAAACCTGCACATGGGCCATGTGCGCAACTACGTGATCACCGACGTCGTGGCGCGGGTTCAACGGTTGCGGGGGCACAAGGTGCTCCACCCCATGGGCTGGGATGCCTTTGGACTGCCGGCGGAAAACGCCGCCATTGAGCGGGGGGTGGATCCCGGCGCCTGGACCGACCAGAACATCGCCTCGATGCGCAGCCAGCTGGACCAGCTCGGGCTCTCCATCGACTGGGACCGTGAGCTGGCCACCTGCCACAGCGATTACTACCGCTGGACCCAGTGGCTGTTCCTCCAATTTCTGGACGCCGGCCTCGCCTACCGCAAGGAGGCCACGGTCAATTGGGACCCCATTGACCAGACGGTGCTGGCCAATGAACAGGTGGACAGCGAGGGGCGCTCCTGGCGCTCCGGGGCCCTGGTGGAGAAGCGCAAGCTGCGCCAGTGGTTCCTGAAAATCACCGACTACGCCCAACAGCTGCTCGATGACCTGGACAGCCTGGGGGGCTGGCCCGAACGGGTGCGCACCATGCAGGCCAACTGGATCGGCCGCAGCACCGGCGCCGAGCTGACCTTCGAGGTGGTGGATGCGGAGGGTGCCCCCAGCGGCGACACCATCACCGTGTTCACCACCCGTCCGGACACCATTTTTGGGGCGTCCTATGTGGTGCTGGCCCCGGAACATCCGTTGGTGGGCGCCCTCACCAGCCCCCAGGAGCAGATCCGCGTTGAGGCGTTCTGTGACCTGGTCTCCCGCCAAAGCGAGCAGGACCGCACGGCGGAGGACAAACCCAAGCGCGGTGTGCCGATTGGTGCCCGGGTGCGCAACCCAGCCAATGGCCAGTTGATTCCCCTCTGGATCGCCGACTACGTGCTCGCCGAGTACGGCACCGGCGCGGTGATGGGGGTGCCGGCCCACGACCAACGCGATTTCCTGTTTGCCCGCCAGTACGAACTGCCGGTGCAGCAGGTGATCATCCCGGAGGGCAGCGATGAGCATGCCTTTGAGGGGGGCGCCTGGACCGAAGCCGGTGTGCTGATCCATTCCGGCCGCTTCGATGGGCTGCGCAGCGGTGACGCCAAGGTGGCCATCACCCAGGCCGCCGAAGCGGAAGGCTGGGGCCGTGAACGGGTGCAGTTCCGGCTGCGGGATTGGTTGATCTCCCGCCAGCGCTACTGGGGGTGCCCGATTCCGGTGATCCATTGCGACAGCTGCGGAGCCGTGCCGGTTCCCACGGAGCAGTTGCCCGTGGAACTGCCACGGGACGTGGCGTTCACCGGCAAGGGCGCCTCACCCCTGGCGCAGCTGGAGAGCTGGGTGCAGGTGGCGTGTCCCTGCTGTGGCCAACCAGCGCGGCGGGAGACGGACACCATGGACACCTTCATGTGCTCCAGCTGGTATTTCCTGCGCTACAGCGATCCCAAGAACAGCCAACTGCCCTTCAGCCGCGAGGCGGTGGATGCCTGGTTGCCGGTGGATCAGTACGTGGGCGGCATCGAGCACGCGATCCTGCACCTGCTCTATTCCCGCTTCTTCACCAAGGTGCTGCGGGATCGCCAGCTGCTGAGCTGCGGTGAGCCGTTCACCAAATTGCTCACCCAGGGGATGGTGCAGGGCATCACCTACAAGAACCCCAACACCGGCAAGTACATCCCCCCCTCGGAGGTGGCGGACGCCACCGATCCCCGCGACCCGATCACCGGAGAGGCGCTCGACACCTTCTTCGAGAAGATGTCGAAGTCGAAGTACAACGGCGTCGACCCTGCCGTGGTGATCGACCGCTATGGGGCCGACACGGCCCGGATGTTCATCCTGTTCAAGGCCCCGCCGGAAAAGGATCTGGAGTGGGATGACGCCGATGTGGAAGGGCAATTCCGCTTCCTGCAGCGCCTCTGGCGCCTGGTGGATGGGGCACTGGAGCGCGGCCTGAGCTTGGCCCATGGGGGCGGCTCAGCCGAAGCGGTGCAGGCCGCCCTGGCCGACACCACCCCGGCGGAGTCGGATGTCGCCCTGCGGCGGGCGGTGCACACCGCCATCACCGCCATCAGCGACGACCTGGATGGCGACTACCAGTTCAACACCGCCGTGTCGGAGCTGATGAAGCTCAGCAATGCCATGGCCCCCCTGCTGGCCGAGTGCCAGCCCGTGTTTGCCTGCGAAGCACTGCGCACCCTGGTGATCCTGCTGGCGCCGTTCGCGCCGCACCTGGCCGAAGAGCTGTGGCTGAAGCTGGGGGGCCGCAGCGCCGCCGACGGCCTCGCCGGCAGCAGCGTGCACCGCCAACGCTGGCCGCAGGCGGATGCCGCTGCCCTGGTGCGTGACACCGTGCCGCTGGTGATCCAGATCAAAGGCAAGGTGCGCGGCAGCCTCGATGTGCCCGCCGATGCGGACAAGGCCACGCTCGAGCGCTTGGCACTGGAGAGCGAGGTGGCCGCCAAATGGCTCGACGGCAAGGCCCCCAGCCGGGTGATCGTGGTGCCCGGCAAGTTGGTGAACCTGGTGCCCTAAACGGCTCAGCCGTGAAGGAACACCAGGGAGTCGGGCTGACCCCAATCGCCACGAACCGCGATGCGGCTGCGGTTGGCGCAGAGGTGCCGCAGGATCCAATAGAGCGATTCCGGTGACTCCAGCCCCATGCGGCCCTGGAGGTCCGCCAGGGTGTGCTCCCCTTGGTCGGCCAGGGCCTGCTCCAGCCGCACCTGCAGCTCGAGAAGGGCGGCGGCGGCCTTCTTGCCCGCTTCCACCCCCGGTTGGTGGTAGGCGTTCACATTCACCAACTCGCCATAGAGGCCCACGGCCCGCTCGAACAGGGCAATCAGAGCGCCCAGGCTGGCGGCATCCAGGCGCTGCAGGGTGATGCTGAGGTTGAGCCGCCCCTCCTCGGTGAGGGCGGAACGGGTGCCCTGCAGGAAGCCATCGAGGAAATCGCCCGGGTTCTCACCCTCCAGGGGCGGGATGTCGCCGGGGTCTTCGAGCACCTCAATGAAGGTCACAAAGAAGTTGTCGATGCCATCGCGCAATTGCTGCACGTAGGCGTGTTGGTCGGTGGAGCCCTTGTTGCCGTACACAGCCAGGCCCTGATGCACCACCTGGCCACTGCGGTCGAGCTTCTTGCCCAGGCTTTCCATCACCAGCTGCTGCAGGTAACGGCTGAACACCTCGAGGCGGTCGCGGTAGGGCAGCACCACCATGTCCCGTTGGCCACGGCCACCGCCGGCCTGATACCAGGCGGCGGCGAGCAGGGCAGCGGGGTTGTGGCGCAGCTCCGGGCGGCGGGTGGCGGCATCCATGGCGGCGGCTCCGGCCAGGAAGGCGCGGATGTCGCTGCCGATCAACACCCCAGGCAGCAGGCCCACGGCGCTGGTGATGCTGGTGCGCCCCCCCACCCAATCGAACATGTCGAAGCGGGCCAGCCAATCCCCCTGCTCCGCCTCCTGATCCAGGCGACTGCCCAGCATGGTGACCGCCACCGCCTGCTGGCTCCAGTGGCCCCCGGCCGCTTCCACGGCCCGCCGGGCCTGGAGCATGCCGATGTGGGGTTCGGGGGTGCCCCCGGATTTGCTCACCACGATCACCAAGGTGGTGCGCAGGCGATCCCCCAGGGAAGCCAGGGTGCGGCGCATGCCGTCGGGATCGACGTTGTCGAAGAAGTGGAAGGGCAGGCCGGAGCCGGGATCCTGAAGGGCACGGATCATCAGCAGGGGCCCAAGCCCCGAACCACCGATGCCGATCCACAGCACATCGGTGAAGGGCTGCCCCGGTGCCGCCGCGATGGCCCCGGAAAGCACATCGCGGCCGAAGGCCTCAATTCGATCCACCTCCGCACGGATGTGGGCGGCGCTGGCGGCATCCGGCGCCAATTCGGGGGTGCGCAGCCAGTAGTGCCCCACCTGGCGCTGTTCATCCGGGTTGGCGATGGCCCCCTGTTCCAGGGCGGCCATGGCGGCAAAGGCTTGGTCGAATCGGGGGCCCATGGCCTCCAGTTGGGCCGCATCCAGGCCCATGCGGCTGACATCCAGCCAGAAACCCATCCCCGCGTCGTGCCAGAGCAGGTTGCAGAACCGCTGCCACTGGCGTTGGGGGTCCAAGCCCGGGGCCTGTCTCTTATACACATCTCCGAGCCCACGAGACA
>CAWUND010000057.1:0-6751 GCA_963923815.1 uncultured bacterium | reverse complement strand
GCATCGCCGCCACCAGACGGTCGTAGTCGAGCGGTTCGGTGAGGAAGGCCCGCGGGTGATCCCCCAGCAACGCCTGCAGGGGTTCGCGCACGGTGGGGTTGCGGTGCAGGGGCAGCAGCAGGGCCGTGTCGGGAAAGCGCTCCAGCACCTCCAGGAAGCCGCGGCCGATCTCCTGCAGCCGCTCACCCCAGTTTTCGCGGCGGTGCACCGTGGCCAGGATCACCCGCTGGCGCTCGAAATCCAGCCCGGGGATCTGCAGCGGCGGCGCCTGTTGCGCCATCAGCAGTAGGGCATCGATCACGGTGTTGCCGGTGGTCACCGTTTCACCCACCACACCGGAGGCCGCCAGGTTGCGGGCGGACACATGGGTGGGGGCGAAGTGCAGCAGGGCCAGCTGGGAGATCAGACGGCGGTTGGCCTCCTCCGGGTAGGGGTCAAAGATGTCGTCGGTGCGCAGCCCCGCCTCCACATGGCCCACGGGGATCTGCCCGTAGAAGGCCGCCAGGGCTGAGGCGAAGGCGGTGGTGGTGTCGCCCTGCACCAGCACCAGGTCGGGCCGGTGGTGCTCAAACTCCTCCTGCAAGCCCTGCAAGGCACCGCAGGTGATGTGGGTGAGGGTCTGCTTGGGGGCCATCAGGGCCAGGTCGTGGTCGGCCTGAAGGCCAAACAACTCCATCACCTGGGCCACCATCTCGCGGTGCTGGCCGGTGAGCACCACACGGGTGCGGAAATCGTCGGCCGCCTGGAAGGCCTGGATCACCGGCGCCAGCTTGATCGCCTCCGGGCGGGTGCCCAGCACGATGCAGACGTTGTGGGGGGTGCTCACGGGGCGCTTCAGGCGGGCCTGTGCTCGGATCCTAGGGAGGGTGCCAGCGCTGAACCCCTGCGGCAGCGCGCCTCAGGCGCGGCCGGCCAGGCGGGCGATCAACAGCACCGTGAGACCCACCGACAGGCCCACCATCGCCATGCGGCCATTCCAGATCTCGGCCTGGGGCGTGAAGCCCCGCTTCCACTGGTTGAGCTCCTCAGGCCCCACATCCACGGGCCCGAGCTCGGCGGTCGCCTGGGAATCGTCGGGAACCGATGGGCTGGTGGTGGCCATGGCTGGCGCCACAGGGGGCCACCAACTTAGGCACCTCAGAAGGGCGCTGGTGCGTCGTAGAGCACCGGCGCCTGCTCCAGGGCCAACCGCGGGGCCACCGCCAGGCGGATCTCGCTCACCCCGCCGGCCAACAGCCGCTGTTCCGCCGCCACGCCGATCATCGCGGCGTTGTCGGTGCAATAGGCCAGTGGCGCCAGGCGCCAGCTCAGCCCCAGCTCGGCGCAACGCTGCTCCAGCCGTTGCCGCAGCCGTTGGTTGGCGGCCACACCCCCCACCATCACCAGGGTCTCGAGCCCTTGATCCCGGGCGCAACGGGTGGTGCGCTCCACCAACACATCGGCCACCACCTGCTCGAAGCTGGCGGCCACGTCCGCCAGGGGGAACGCCTCGCCGGGCCGCTGCTCCGCCCGGAGTTGGGTCACCAGGCGCAGCACGGCCGTTTTGAGACCGCTGAAGCTGAAGTCGTAGGGGTGGAAGCCCCCCTCCGGCAGCGACACACGGCCCTTGGGCAAGGGAAAACGGCGCGGATCCCCATCCATCGCCGCCGCCTGGATGGCCGGGCCTCCGGGGTAGCCCAGCTCCAGCAGCCGAGCCACCTTGTCAAAGGCCTCCCCGGCGGCGTCATCGCGACTGCGGGCCAATCGGGTGTAGCGGCCCGGCCCATCCACCCGGATCATCTCGGTGTGGCCGCCGCTCACCAGCAGCACCAGGTAGGGGCCTGGGGGCAGGGGATCCCCCAGCTGCACCGAGCACAGGTGACCCTCCAGGTGGTGCACCCCCAGAAAAGGCTTGCCGTGCAGCCGGGCCAGGGTGCGCCCCGTGACCGATCCCACCAGCAGCGCCCCCACCAGCCCCGGGGCCGCGGTGGCGGCGATGGCATCGAGCTGGCCGTAGCCCACACCCGCCTCCGCCATCACCTGCTCGATCAGGCCCGGCAGCGCCTCCACATGGCGCCGCGAGGCGATCTCCGGCACCACGCCGCCCCAGCGGGCGTGCTCCTCCACCTGGGAGGCCACGGCGCTGGCCAACACCCGCTGATCCCGCACCACCGCTGCCGCGGACTCGTCACAACTTGTTTCGAGGGCCAGCAGCGTGGGCATCGGTGCAAAAGGGCTCCCCTACTGTCCGCAAGTGACATCCTGCCGTGCAGCAGCTGGACCCGATGCGCCGCCTCTTTGCTGTTCTTCTTTCCGCCCTGCTGATCTTCGGCTTTGCCCCTGTGGCCAAGGCTGATGTGGCCGGTCTGACCCCCTGCTCGGAGAGCGCCCGCTTCCAGCAACGCGCCGCCACCGCCAGCACCGACCAGGCCAAGGCCCGCTTTGCCATGTACAGCCAGGCCTCCTGCGGTGCCGATGGCCTGCCCCACCTGATCGTGGATGGCCGCCTCAGCCACGCCGGTGACTTCATCATCCCGGGCATCGCCTTCCTTTACATCGCCGGCTGCATCGGCTGGGCCGGTCGCAACTACCTCAAGGCCATCCGCAACGACAAGGATGCGGCCATGAAGGAGATCCAGATCGATCTTCCCCTGGCCTTCAAGAGCACCCTGGCCGCCGCCACCTGGCCGATCGCCGCCTTCGGTGAGTTCACCAGCGGCAAGCTGCTGGAGTCGGACGACAAGGTCACCGTCTCCCCCCGCTGAATCCAGCACCGCCTGAACCCCCGATCCATCCCTCGGCCTCTCCCATGAAGAAGTTCCTCACCACCGCACCCGTGTTCGCCGCCATCTGGTTCACCGTGACGGCCGGGATCCTGATCGAGTTCAACCGCTTCTTCCCCGACCTGCTGTTCCACCCGATGTGAGCGGCGGATCCACGCGATCTCATCCATCAGCGGCCCTTGGGGCCGCTTTTTTGTTGGCCTGACCAGGCCGGCTCAGGCCAGCCCCATCAACCGCTCCAACTCCACCAGGGCCTGCTCCAGATCGCCGTTCACCAGCACGGCATCGAACTCATCGGCCGCCTCCAGTTCCACCCGGGCCCGCTGCAGCCGCCGGCCGATGGCCTCCTCGCTGTCGGTGCCGCGGCCGCGGATGCGGCGCTCCAGCTCCTCGAAGCTGGGGGGCTTGATGAAGATCTGGAAGCCGCTGGGGAAGCTCTGGCGCACCTGGCGGGCCCCCTCCAACTCGATCTCCAGCAGCACCGGCCGTCCCGCCGCCAGCTGCAGCTCCACCGGATCCCGGGGGGTGCCGTAGCAGTTGCCGGCGAATTCCGCCCATTCCAACAACCCCCCCTGGGCCACCTTGGCCTCGAAGGCGGTGCGCTCCAGAAAGAAGTAGTGCTGCCCATCCACCTCGCCGGCGCGGGGCGTTCGGGTGGTGGCGGAAATCGACAGCCAGATCTGCGGGTGCCGGGCCAGCAGCGCCGCCACCAGGGTGCCCTTGCCCACCCCGCTGGGGCCGGTGATCAAGAACAGGCGGCCGTCGGGGAGCACTGCAGCCATGGGGCCAGGTCGCGGCCCTGCAGAGTAGGAGCGCCGCCGCAGCCCATCGCCCCCCATGGCCCCGCTGCCGCTCCAGGCCATGGACTACACCAGCCTGAGGGCGGTGCTGGCGGAGCTGGGGCCCGCGGCCCTGCCCAGCCGCTTTGAAAAGGCCCAGCAGCCCGATGGCCACACCCTGCAGCTGGGGCTGCGCACCCTGGAGCGGCGCCTCTGGATTGAGCTCAGCTGGCTGGCGGAGGCGCCACGGCTGCTGGCCATCGAGCCCCCTCCCCGCAGCGGCGACGGCAGCACCCTGGCCCAGCAGCTGCAGCACGGCCTGGGGGGTCTGGCCCTGGTGGAGCTGCGCCAGCCCCCCTGGGAGCGCTGCGTGGAGCTGGGTTTTGCGCCGCGGCCCGGGGAAGCCATCCAGCGCAGCCTGGTGCTGGAGCTGATGGGGCGCCACAGCAATTTGTTCTTGCTGGATGGCGAGCGTCGGGTGGTGGCGGCGGCCCGCCAGGTGCGGGATCAGCAATCACGGCAGCGGCCCATCGCCACCGGCGACCGCTACAGCCCGCCACCAACCCAGGCCGGGCGCCCCCCCGACAGCGTCGGCGACATGGAGAGCTGGCGGCGGGAGCTGCTGCTGCTGCCGCTGCCGCTGCGGCAGGCGCTGCAAAGCAGCTTTCAGGCCATCAGCCCCGCCCTTGCCCTGCAGTTGGCGGGCGATGCCCCCGGCCCGGCCCAGGCCCTGCTGAACACCCCGGTGACAGAGCTAACCCCGGAGCAATGGCAGGCGCTCTGGGGGCACTGGCGGGGCTGGCTGGCGGCGCTGCAGGGGGGGCACTTTGGTTTCAGCACGGGCGGCGCCAGCGCCTACCGCTGCTGGGGGGCGGCAGGCGCCAGCGCCGGAGCCAGCCCACTGCCCATCAACGCGGCCCTGGCGAGCTACCACCGGCAGCTGCTGCTGGGGCGCGCCCTGGGGCAGCGCCAGCAGCAGCTCCAGCAACGGCTGCAACAGGCCCTGCAGCGCGAACAGCAGCAGCGGCAACAGCAACATCAACTGTTGGACCAGGTGGGGGAGAGCGATGGCCTGCAACGCCAGGCCGATGCACTGTTCTGCCTGCCGCAGCCCAGCCGTGAGCAGGTGGCCGAAGCCCAGGCGCTCTACAAGCGGGCCCGCAAGCTGCGGCGCTCCGGTGCCGCCATTGAGGCGCGGCTGGCCCTGCACCAACAACGCATCGACCAGCTGGAGGCCAGCCTCACGTTTCTAGAGCTCTGCAGCGACGCCGACCCCGCCGCGGCCCTAGCCCAACTGCAGGCCCTGGAGCAGGACAGCCAGGAGCTGCTGCTACCGCGCCACCGCCCCCGGCGGGAGCGACCACGGCCGGAGGGCACCCCCACCCCCCTGGAGCTGCGCAGCCCCAGTGGTCTGCGGCTGCAGGTGGGCCGCAACCACCGCCAGAACGATTGGATCAGCCTGCGCCAGGCCCGCCGCGGCGACCTCTGGTTCCATGCCCAGGAATGCCCCGGCAGCCATGTGGTGCTGAAGAGCTCCGAGGGCCTGGCGGCCGATGGCGATCTGCAGGCGGCCGCCGACCTGGCGGCCCACTTCAGCCGCGCCCGCAACAACGGCCGCGTGGCGGTGCTGATGGTGGCCGCCGACAGCCTGCAACGGATCCCCGGCGCCGGGCCAGGCACCGTGCGGCACCGCGGCGGTGAACTGCTCTGGGGCGAGCCCCACCGGGCCGGAGCGCTGTTGGCGGCCGCCGCCCCTAGCCTCAGCGGGGAACCACAGCCATGAGCGAGCCCGACACCTTGCCCGCCGGCACCCCACTGCCGCCGCCCGCCCCGATCCGCGTGGCTCCGGCCGCCTCCGCCCCACCGGACGACCAGTTCCCCGGTGAGGTGGAGATGCCCCTGGTGGATCACCTGGAGGAGCTGCGCCGGCGGATTCTGCGCAGCCTGCTGGCGGTGGTGGTGGGGGCCGCCGGCTGCCTGCTGCTGGTGCGGCCCTTGGTGCGCTTGCTGGAGGTGCCGGCCCACGGCATTCATTTCCTTCAGCTGGCGCCAGGGGAATTCCTGTTTGTGTCGCTGAAGGTGGCGGGCTACGCCGGCCTCACCTTGGCCCTGCCCTACGTGCTCTACGAGGGTCTGGGCTTTGTGCTGCCGGGCCTCAGCCGCCGGGAGCAGCGGCTGGTGGCCCCGGCGGTGGGCGGCTCGGCGGTGTTGTTCCTCGCGGGCCTGGCCTTCGCCTGGTGGGCCCTGGTGCCGGCGGCCCTCAATTTTTTGGTGAGTTACGGGGCCGATGTGGTGGAGCCCCTGTGGTCGATCGAGCGCTATCTCGATTTCGTGCTGCTGCTGATGCTGGCCACCGCCCTGGCCTTCCAGCTGCCGGTGCTGCAGCTGCTGCTGGCGGCCCTCGGGCTGGTGAGCGCCACAACGATGCTCTCCGCCTGGCGGTTTGTGGTGGTGGCCTCGGCCCTGGCGGGGGCCGTGCTCACCCCCTCCACCGACCCCATCACGATGCTGCTGCTCAGCGGCGCCATCACGGCCCTCTACCTGGTGGGGGTGGGTCTGGCGGCCCTGGTGCGACGGCCGGGATAGCTCCCCCTAGAGCAAAAACTCGCTGGCCCGCCCCGGGGGCAGCTCCAGCGGCAGGGTCATCGCCTTGCCCAACCGTGGCTTCTCCCCCGTGGTGGTGAGCCATTCGCGCACCTGGCCCGCCACCCCCAGCCCGTTGAGGCTGCCCACCAGCTCCTCGAGCTTGGCCTGGTAGTCGGCGGCGGAGAGGGGAAACGATTGCTGCTCCAGGTAGGCCCACATCACCTGCAGGTAAAGACGCCCGCGGCGGGAGATCAGCTGCAGGTCGTAGGAGGCCTGCCAGCGCTGCCGAAGGATCTGCAGAACCTCAGCGGCAGCAAGGGGCGCGGCGGCGGAAGAGCTCACAACAACGCGGCCTTTCGGTGGGGCAACAGCAACAGCATGTTGCAGGCTGCCTCCAGCCGGCTGGGATGGGCCACGGGAACGGTGGAGGCAAGGTTCATAATGGCCGTCACGTTGTTGTGGCCACCACACCGCGCCGTATGAGTCAGGTTCCTGCCAGCGCCTCAGGTGGTGACGTCCCCGGAATGGGTCGTCGCCAATTCATGAACCTGCTGACCTTCGGGTCGGTGACGGGCGTTGCGCTCGGTGCCCTCTACCCGGTGGTCAACTACTTCATCCCCCCCC
>CAWUND010000056.1:0-6767 GCA_963923815.1 uncultured bacterium | reverse complement strand
GCTGCCATCCGCCTTGGCCTCGGAATCCAGCTGGCCAAAATCCTGGCGTTGCCGCTCCGCCACCCGATCGAGCAGTTGGCCCAGGGCATCCAGGCCAGCGGGCATGCGTATGGCAGCTGTGGTCATCCCAGTTCAGCAGCGAGAACACGATCGAGGCTGCGGCCGGTGTCCTCACGGAACTGGCGCAGGTTCACATGGCGCAGCAGCAGCAGCGCCACCACGGCGATGGCCGCTTCTAAGGCAAACACGGCGGCGAACGGCCCATAGGTGCCCATCGAGGCCGGCAACAGGCTGCGCGCCAGATCCAACAGCCCGCCCCCCATCACCTTGCCCAAGGCCCGGGAGTAGGCCTGGGCCAACCCCCACACCCCCACAAAGGTGCCGGCCACCTCGGGGAGGGTGAGGTCAAGCATCAACACAAGGGTGGCATTGGTGCCCAGCCCGGTGGCCACACCAAACAGGGCCATCACCAGCCGCAGAGCCTGTGGGTTGGCGGTGAGGCCCACCAGCAGCAGCAACAGCAGGGTGGCCAGGATCAGCTGGCAGCCCAGGCGGGCGCAGTGGAACTTGCCCAGCCGGGGCACCAACACAAAACCCGCCAGCAACAGGCCCGCCAGGGTGCCGACCCCCCAGATGGCACTGAGCCCCGCGGTGGCCGCGATCGGCAGGCCAAACACCTCGGCGCCGTAGCTCTCGAGGATTGGATCCTGCAGAAACACCGCCAGGGTGAAGGCCAACAGAAAACAGAAGAACACCAGCACCTGACGGCTGGAGCGGATCAACCCCCAGGCGGCACGCAGGGTGATCGCCTCCTCCCGGTCGGCAGCCCGGCTGCGGTGCACGGCCGAGCCAGGCGACTCCATGTCCCAGGTGGCCAGCAGCGTGATCGCCAGCACCGCAACCGCCACCTTGGCCATGAAGGCCAGCAGGGCGGGCTCCAGCAGGGCTGGATCGGTGATGCCGTCAAGACCCTTGAGGCTGATGGCGCTCACGATGGCCCCCACCACAATCCCCACGGTGAGCAAACACCAGATCAGGCCCACGGCGCGGGGCCGCTCCTGCTCATCGGTGAGGTCGATCACCAGGGCCAGATACGGCGTGGTGGCCAGCGACACCGACAGGCCATAGCAGGCGGCGATGCCACAGACCGCAGCAATCCCCAGGCCGATGGCCAAGCTCTGGCCGCCGGCGAAGGCCGCGTGCAGCCGGAAGATCATCGGCACCATCAGCACCGCGAAGCCACAGAACAGGCTGGCCCCCAACCAGATGTAGGGGGTGCGGTGGCGCCCCCCCCAGGCATGGGCATCGGAGATCTGCCCAAACAGGATGCGGGCCGGTGCCACCAGCTGCTCAAACGCCAGGGCCCCACCCACCAACAGGCCGGGAAACCCCAGCTCGGTGAGCATCACGCGGTTGAGCAGGCCAACAAAGATGACGGCCAAACAGCCCACGCACCCCTGAAACAAACCCAGGCGCAACAGGCGGGGGAGAGGGAGCGACAGGCTGAACGCTTCAGCTAGGTATTGAGCTTAAGGGCGTTCGGGGCTCAACTTCGCTTGACACCAGAAGCCGGAGCGACGGCCGCTGGTGCGGGAGAGAGGCTTGAGATCGCGCACGCGGGGGTGAGCGGGGAGGGCGGCACGGGAATTGTCTCGGCATCAAGCGCAGCAGGCTTGAGCGCTGGAAGACTTGCGGCGCGGCACTTCACGATCGAATCCAATCCGGTGAAACGCTGCAAACGGAACAAACTGATGTTGTAGTCAGCAATGGCCTCAGACCAGGCGATCTCGGCCTGCGTGTAATCACGCTGGGTTTGCTGCACTTCCAACTGGGTGGTGACACCAGCGGAGAATCTCAAGCGAGCCAAACGGAGAGACTCCCGGGCCGAAAACACAGTTTTGGATTGGGTCAGAATATTCCGGTTTGCGTTAATCAACTCGTAGTAAGTTTTTTCAACTTCGAATCTGAGTCGGTTGCGCTCATCTGAAAACTTGAATTCGTTTTCTTGAGCCTTTTGCTTGTACTGACGATACAACGCTCGTGCGGCTCCTCCATCGAACAACTTCCAGTTGAAGTTCAGGCCGACTGAGTTTTCAACGGCATAGCCATAGGTACCTGGCAAGTCAACGATAATTTGCTCAATACCCGTGTAGCGTGTTGCCAGCAGAGAGTTGACCAGGGTCATGAAGGGCTGCACACCCGCCAATGACGTGTTGGCTTGGCTATTGGATACGGAGATATCAAGAATCACATTGTCGAGCTCTTCGCGGAATGTGTATGCAGCAACAACGCTCTCCTCGAGACTTGGTTTCCAAAGTCCAACAACCTGGAGGGGGTCCTTGGCCGAAGGGCTGACATCCTGCGGGAGATTGAGGACTCTCGCGAGATCACGGCGACGCGAGGCCTGCTCTTGGAGATTGAAATCAAGCAAATAGCGGTCGCGGCCGAGCTGGGTTTCCGCTTGCAGCACCTCCAACTTGGTTGCGACACCGGCTTGGTAGCGAGCCTTGGCGTTTTGCAGGCTGATCAACGACGCCGAAACGGCCTGCTGACCAACCCTGACCTGTTCATCTTTGCGGAGCAGATTGAAATAGGCCTCCGCGGCTTCAAGCCTGACTTCACGCAAGCCGATGAGGTATTGGTTTTTGGCCTTTTCAAATTGATCACGGGCGGCAGACACCTGCGGAACACGCTGGGGATTGATCACTTCCCACTGGGCCGTGAGCGTGGAAGTCATCGCCAAACGGTTGGTGATGGTCAGCTGATTGCCAGATGCCACGGTATAAGGGTTGGCATCGTTAAACATCTGCTGGCCACCGGTGTAATTCGGAAAGCCATTGGCCGTGAGGGCCAAGGTGGGATACCACTGGGCCAGTTGCACCCGCAGGTTGCTCTGGGCTTGGTCCACCTGACTGGCAATGGCCTTGAGGTTGGGGTTGTTCACCTCAGCCAGGTTTTCCACCTCCTTGAGCGAGAGCGGCCGCAGGTTCACAACGCGAACCTGATCCGGCTTGGTGGGCAGCGCCAAGCTGGCGGGGGCCGGCAGCCGCTGCAGGGAGGGATCTAGCCGTGTTGCCGCCGGCGGCAGCACGGTTGGGTTGGATTTGGGCCGCTGGCCCTTCACCGCCGTGGCCTGGGGCAAGGGCTTGGGCAGGGGATCCACGTCGTCGGCGTTCTGGGCCAAGGCTGCGCCCTGCAGGCAGGCCAAGGCCGCTGCACCAGCAGCCATGAACCAGAGCTGAAGCGGGCGCCGCACGGAAAAACTCTGCTGAAACAAATTTTCCTAACCCTAAACAGCAAGCCCGGCATTCCCGAGGCAAGCGGCCACGATCTCATCTGCCCCCTGCACCAGCTGCAAGGGCACGGGCAACTGCGCGGCAATGGATTCCAGCCGCTGATCGTCCAAAAACAGGGGCTCCCCCTGCCGCAGCATTACCGCAGGCAGCAGCAGGGTGTCGCCCAGATCACAGCCCTCGAGCCCCTCCAACAGGTCGGAGCCCGTGAGCAGGCCTGTCACCACCTGGTCCTGCCCCCAGTAGGGGCTGGGAAGGCCATGGAGCAGCAGCTCCAGGCCCTGCACCGCGTTGAGCCGATCCACCGCCGGCTGCAGGGCTTGGGCCACCAGTTTCCCCACCACCCAGCTGATCCGGCGCGGGTGGTCGAGGGCCTGGGGCAAGGCGGCCGTGGCGGCATCCATGGCCTCCAGGAAGGCGCGGATGCTGCCCACCCCATTGCCCTCCTGGGGCAGATCCTCGTAGCTGGCCCGCGGCGGCAGGGGCAGGCCCGCCATCAGATACCACTCATCGGAGAGCCAAGCGAAACGGCTGCCCAGCTCAGCGCTGAAGCGTTGCTGCAGGGGCTCCACCTGGGCAATCACCCGCCGCGCGCAGGCCGGATCCACGGGCTGCAGCCCATCCCCCGCCGGCCGGTAGCGGGTGAGGCCCACGGGCACCACGGCCGCGGAGAGCACCGCCGGCCACGCACCGGCGGCAAACCCCGCCAAATCCAGCAAGGTGCGCTCCAGGGCCGGGCCGTCGTTGAGGCCGGGGCACACCACCACCTGGGCATGGATCTGCAGCTGGCGCCGCTGGAACCAGGCCAGCTGCTCCAACAGCAACCCCGCCCTTGGGTTCACCAACAGGCGGCTGCGCAGCTCAGGATCGGTGGCATGCACCGACACAAACAGGGGCGACAGGCGCTGCTCCTCAATGCGCTGCCAGTCGGCATCGGTGAGGTTGGTGAGGGTCAGGTACGAGCCGTACAGAAAGCTGAGGCGGTAGTCATCGTCTTTGAAGTACAGGCTGCGGCGATGGCCTGGGGGCTGCTGGTCGATGAAGCAGAAGGGGCAGTGGTTGTTGCACTGGCGCAGCCCATCGAATAGGGCCTCCGTGAAGGCAAGCCCCAGCCCCTCATCGGCATCCTTCTCCAGCTCCACCCGGTGCCGGCTGCCATCCGGGTCTTCCACCTCCAAGGTGAGCTCCTCGGCACTCACCAAAAACTGCAGATCGATCAGATCGCGGGGCCGCACGCCATTCACGCTGAGCAGCTTGTCTCCGGGCTGAAACCCGAGCTCATCGCCGATGGAATCGGGCTCCACGCGCTCCACCACCGCCGGCTGCGGCAGCCGCTGCTGCTCCCCATCCACCAGGGCCACACCGGCCGAGGGTTCATTCCACACGGGCGCTGCACCGCCAGAGCTGCTGCTCCCAGTGTGCGGCGCCGGCGGGCGCCAGCACTGGCCTCAGCCCGCCAGGCGGTTGGCGCAGAGGATCAAACCCAACCCAAAGAACAGCCGGTAGCCCACAAACCACCAGGTGCTGTGCTGTTGCAGAAAGCGGAGCAACCAGGCGATCGCCAGCCACGACACCAGGGCGGCGCTGGCGATGCCCACCAGCAACGGCAACGCCCCGCCCACCAGCGGCTGCGCAAACGCATCTTTGAGCTCCACCAATCCGGCGATGGTGATGGCCGGAATGCCCAGCAAAAAGGAGAAACGGGCCGCATCGGCGCGGTTCCAACCGTCGAGCAAGGAGGCGGTGAGGGTGCTGCCGGAGCGGGAGACCCCCGGCACCAGGGCCAGGGTCTGGGCCAAGCCCACCAGCCAGCCATCGCGCACCCTCACCGCCTCCAGGGCCCGGCGGCGGCTGCCCAGCCGCTCCGCCAGCCCCAACAGCAACGCCATCACGATCGACACCACCCCGATCGAGCGCAGGCTGCGCAGGGGGGAGTGGTCGAAATCCGGCACAAACAGCTTGATCCCGAGGCCCGCCACCAGGATCGGCAGGGTGCCCAGCAGGATCGCCAGGCCCAGCCGGGCATCGGGTTCCTGCCAGCGCCCCTGCCGCAGGGCGGTGCCCATGGCCTGGGCCACCTGTTGGAGGTCGCGCCGGAAGTAGGCGATCACGGCCACGATGCTGCCCAGCTGGATCACCGCCGTGACGGACACGCCGGGGTCGCCCCAGCCCAACAGCACCGGCACCACCTTGAGGTGGGCGGTGCTGCTGATCGGCAGAAACTCGGTGAGCCCCTGCACCACCCCGAGCACGCCGTAGCGCCAGCAGGCCTCCAACACCCCCAACGATTGCTCGGCCGATGCAGCGTCCATGGACGGTTCCAATCTCTGGGGCCGACCTTATGCGCCCCCTCGGCCGCTGGCCAGCCCACGGGGGCGACCGTGAGGTCCCTTAAGGTTGAACACCTTTCTTCACAACCCGGTGATCGGGGCTCCCCCTCGCCTTCCCCTGGAGATCCCCGCCCGGGCCCCATTGGCCCCCGGGCGAGCGGCATGGGATGGCGCTGCCCTGGGGATGCGTCCATCCTCATCCGGCCTTTGGGCCCTGCCCCTGGCCGGGGCGCTGCTGGTGGCCCTGCCGGTGTTCCTGCAGGCCCCCTGGGTGCGCCTGGCCCCGTTTAGCGCCGCCGTGTTCACCGCAGCCCTGCTGCTGGCGGGGGTGGTGCTGGCCCAACGGCGTTCTGCCGCCTGGAGCACCGCCGGTGTGCTGCTGGTGGGCTTCAGCGGCAGCTGGCTGGGGGGCTGCCTGTTCTGGGGATGGTTCCGCCTACACCCCTTGTGGCACCTGCCGATCGAGGCCTTCGCCCTGCCCCTAGCGGTGGCGGGCCTGGGGGGGCGTTGGCGCCTCGCGGGCAGCTTTTATCTCGCCTCCCTGGCGGGCACGGCCTGCACCGATGCGGTGATGGCGCTCACCGGCGTGATGCAGCGCTGGACCCAGGTGCTGCAGGCGCCGCTGGATCAGGCGGCCCTGGAACTGCAGCGGGCGGCCCTGGGGGTGCTGGAGCCCCTGCCGCTGCTGGCCACGCTCACGGCGGCCGTGCTGCTGATCGGGCAATGCCGGCGCTTTTGGCACCATCCCGACCCCGCCTGGAGGCTGGCGGCCTCCGCCATCGCCACCACCCTGGCGGTGGATGGGCTGTTCCTGGCGGCGGCCCTGTGGGCCCCGCAGCTCAGCGGCCTGATCTGAAGAACTGCAAAAGCCTTCCCACGGGGGCTGGGGAGACAGCGATCCCACCTGTAGGTTTGCTGGGCTGCCCGGCAGCGCTGTGGTTCCCGTTCAGACGGAGTTTTCGATGAAACGGCTGGTTTCGTGGCTCATGGGTGGCGTGCTGCTGGCCGGCCTGCTGTTCAACCTGGTGCTCGCCCCCACCGCCCAGGCCGCCGATCTGCGCAATGTGGCCGACGACAAGATCGCGGAGCGCGGCGACAAAATCGACCTCAACAACTGCTCGGTGCGGCGCTTCCAGGCCTTCCC
>CAWUND010000055.1:0-6903 GCA_963923815.1 uncultured bacterium | reverse complement strand
GCGGGGTCATGGGCGGCCAGCAGCCGCGCCGCGAAGCGCTTGGCCTGATCCAACAGCTCCGGAATCGGCCGGTAGCGGCTGCCATCGGCCCGCTGCAGTTCCAGGGTTTCGGGCTGCTGGCGCCAGAGGCGGTGCTGCTCGGGGAAGCGCTCGCGCACCTCGCTGCTGAGCATCCCGGTCCAGGGGGCCAGGTCCACCTCCAGCAGGTCGTCGTCGAGCTGGGGGGTCAGGCCACCGCCCTGGGCCGCCAACAGGGCTTCGGCGGTGTGGCGGGCGCGCCGCAGCGGGGAGCTGTAGGCGGCATCGAGGCGCAGGTCCGCCAGGGCGGCGCCGGTGGCGGCGGCCTGTTGCAGACCCTGCTCGGTGAGGGAGGAGAGGTCGTCACGCCCCTGGATGCGGTGCTCCACATTGAAGCTGCTGAGGCCATGGCGAACCAGCAGAATCCGCAGTGACACAGGGGCTCCAATCGGCAGAAGCCATCGTATGGGAGGGGTTTCTGCTGAGATGCTGAGCGCAGCCCCGCCGCCCCCACTCCGCCCGTGACCCCAGGCAACCAACCCGGCCCGCGGGGGGAGCAGCCGGCAGCGCCCCGCTGGAAACAACTGCTGGCCCTGCTCAGCCTCGCCCTCAGCCTGTTGCTCTGGCTCAACGGCCTGGTGGACAGCCTCAGCCGCCCCTCCGTGGGGGATGCCCTCAACCGCCGTCAGCTGGAGCTGGCGGTGCTAGCGGAGCCCAGCCTGCCCGGCCCCTGGCGTTCCCTGCTGGCGGGCCCACGGCCGCGCCAGGCCCTGGCCACCGCCCTCGACAACGACGTCAACAGCAGCGCCGAAGCCGGCAGCCCCGCCGCCCTGCCGGTGCAGTTGCTGCAGCGGGGGCTCTCGCTGCTGGAGGCGGGCGACATCCAACGGGCCCAGGAGCCCCTGGAGCAGCTGCTGGCGGATCCGGAGCTGGCCGAGCGGCCGGAGCGGCGCCTGGCGGAAGCGCTGCTGCGGCCCCAGGCGCCGGCGGTGCTGGCGGAGGGGCGGCGCGCCGCCCTGCGCCTGGTGGGGGTCACCGTGGTGCCGGCGGTGGTGTTGCTGCTGGGCATCGCCCTGCTGCTGCGGGAGCTGTGGTTGCGCTGGCGCGGCCGCGCCCCGGAGGCGCCCCCCCTGCAGGGTCCTGCCCTGGGGGGCCTCGATGTGGTGCTGCTGATCGCCGGTGGCTTCGTGGTGGTGGGGGAACTGCTCACACCGCTGCTGGTGGCCCCGCTGCTGCAGGGGCTGCTCACCGCCCAGGCCATCACCAGCCCCCTGCGGGAGGGGCTCTCCGTGCTGGGGCTCTACCTGGCGCTGATGGCGGGGCCCCTGCTGATCCTGCAGCTGCAACTGCGGGGGCTGGGGCCCGCACCGGAGGGGGGTTGGCTGCAATTCCGCTGGCGGCCCCTGGCCGGCTCCCTGCGCCGGGCCCTGCGCACCCTGTTGATGGTGCTGCCGCTGGTGAGCCTGGCGGGCTGGCTGCTGGAGCGCCTCTGGAGCAACGGCAGCGGCAGCAACCCCCTGCTGGAGCTGGTGCTCAACAGCCACAACCGGCCGGCCCTGGCCTGTTTCGGCATCACGGCGGTGGTGCTGGCACCGCTGTTTGAAGAAACGATCTTCCGGGGCGTGCTGCTGCCGGTGGCCACGCGCCAGCTCGGCCCCGGCTGGGGGGTGCTGCTGAGCGCGGCGGTGTTCGCCGTGGCCCACCTCAGCCTGGGGGAACTGCTGCCGCTGCTGGTGCTGGGGTTGGGGCTGGGCTGGCTGCGCTGGAGCGGCGGACGGCTGGGCAGCTGCGTGCTGATGCATGCCCTTTGGAACGGGCTCACCTTCAGCAACCTGGTGCTGCTGGGCTGGTGAGTCTCAATTGCCCAACGCACCCTTGCTGGGGGCCTTGGACCATGGTTCACTTGCGCAGTTCCGTTCCCCGCCGTGGTCGCCGTTCCGCTTCTGCAGGCCCCCGAGGGGCAACGGAGCACGACCCCCCGGCCCCTGGAGCTGATCCAGGGATCCCTCTCCGCCAACCGGGCTGACCGCCGCTCCCCCTGGCTCGGCAACCTGCACCGCATCGCCGACGGCAGCCTGCTGGGGCTTGGCGTGGCGGTGTTGGGGCTCAGTGGGCTGACGCTCCACTGGCAGGGGCAATGGACCCGCAGCTTTCAACAGCTGGAGGCCTCCCAGCGCCTGGAGCACCGCCTGCAGGAATCGGCGGCCGTGCTGGAGCAGCACCACCTCGCCATGACCGGCAAACCCGCCCTGCTGGAGCCCACCAGCAGTGAAAAGCTGGTGTATCTCGATTCTCCCGGGGCCAGCGAGCCCAGCCCCTTCCGCTCCTTTTTGGCCCAGGTGAACCCCCGTGTGATCCTGCCGGGGTACTGAGGGTGGTTCAGGGTTTGGAGGGTCGCCGGCCAGCGGCACGCAGCGGCGCCAGCCCGGGCCGCTCACGGCGCGTGCTCACGTTTCAACCGATCCCGGCCCGGCGGCTGTGGTTGGTGTATCTGCTGCTGAGCCTGGGTTTGGGCGGGCTCGCCCTGCGGCTGGCCTGGGTGCAGCTGGTGCAGGGCAACGAGCTGCTCACCCGCGCCCGGGCGGTGCAGACCCAAACCACCACCCCCCTGGGGCGGCGCCGGCCGATCGTGGATCGCCAAGGGCGGCTGGTGGCCCTCGATGAGGAGCGCTTCACCCTCTGGGCCCACCCCCGCTACTTCGCCTTCCCCGGCGACGACATCGGCCGGCTGCGGAGCCCCCTCGATGTGGCCCGCAAGCTCTCGGCGGTGCTGGCCCTGCCCATGGCCGACCTGGTGCGCAGCATGGAGGGCCGCAAGTCGGGGGTGAAGCTCGCCACCGACCTCGACCCGGAAACCGCCCAACGGGTGCGCAGCCTCGGCATCAGCGGCCTTGATCTGGAGGCCTACCCCCAGCGGGTGTACCCCCAGGGGGGCCTGTTCGCCAACGTGGTGGGCTTCCTCAACCTGGAGCGGGTGGCCCAGGCGGGCCTGGAGCAAAGCCGCGACCGCGACCTGCGGCGCCATGAGGCCACCCGCAGCCTGCGGCGCGGCGCCGATGGCACCCCCCTGCCGGATGGCCTGCGGGCGGGGGTGCTCTACGGCGACGACCTGCGCCTGCAGCTCACCCTCGATGCGCGCCTGCAGCAGGTGGCCCAGCTGGCCCTGAGCAAGCAGGTGAAGCAGTGGTCGGCCAAGCGCGGGGTGGCCCTGGTGATGGATGTGCGCAACGGCGAGCTGCTGGCCCTGGCCTCCACCCCCACCTACAACCCCAACCAGTTCTGGAACTACAAGCCGGGGCTGTTCCGGGAATGGTCGGTGCAGGACCTCTACGAACCCGGCTCCACCTTCAAGCCGATCAACCTGGCCATCGCCCTGCAGGAGAAGGCGATTGACCCGGCGGGCAAGGTCACCGATTCAGGCCAGGTGACCATTGGCGGCTGGCCGATCTTCAACCACGACCGCAAGGCCAACGGGGTGATCGATTTCCCCACGGTGCTGCAGGTGTCGAGCAACGTGGGCATGGTGCAGGCGATGCGGCGGGTGAAGCCCGATCGCTTCTGGCATTGGCTCCACACCCTCGGCATCGACACCACCCCCGACACCGACCTGCCGGGGGCCCAGGCGGGGCAGCTCAAGAGCCTGGAGGTGTTCCGCACCCAGCCGATCGAGCCGGCCACCGCCGCCTTCGGCCAGGGCTTCAACCTCACCCCCCTGAAGCTGGTGCAGCTGCACGCCATGCTCGCCAACGGCGGCCGCCTGGTGAGCCCCCACATCACCCGCGGCCTGCGCTCCGGCGACGACCTGGCCACGGCGCCCCCCGCCTCCGGGCTGCAGCTGTTCCGCCCGGAGATCACCCAAACGGTGCTCCATTGGATGGAAACCGTGGTGGAGAAGGGCAGCGGCAAGGGGGCGAAGGTGCCCGGCCACCGCATCGGCGGCAAAACCGGCACCGCCCAGAAGGCGGAAAACGGCGTGTACATCCCCGGCGCCCGCATCTGCAGCTTCGTGGCGCACCTGCCGATCAACGACCCCCGCTACGTGGTGCTGGTGGTGGTGGATGAACCGCAGGGTGGCAATGCCTACGGCTCCACCGTGGCGGTGCCCGTGGCGCGCCAGATCATCGAAGCGCTGCTGGTGATCGAGAAGATTCCCCCCACCCGGCCCACCGCGGCGGCGGCCGCCAAGGCCAAGCCCAAGGCCGGTTGAAGCCGGGCGGCGCAGGGCCCATCACCGCTTGATCACAAAGCAGGCCGGGCCCGGTTGCGCTGGCTACGTTGTGCCCAATTCCGGCCCCCCGCATGGCCAACCTTCTCGATCAGCTCGCCGCCATGACCGTGGTGGTGGCCGATACCGGTGACATCGACGCGATCCACCAGTTCACCCCGCGGGACGCCACCACCAACCCTTCCCTGATCCTGGCGGCGGCCCAGATCCCCGCCTACCAAAACCTGATCGACATCTCCCTGCGCGAATCGCGGGAGGTGTGCGGCAGCGATGCCCCCGCCGAGGAGGTGGTGCGCGAAGCCCTCGATGAGATCTGCGTCACCTTCGGCAAGGAGATCCTCAAGATCGTGCCGGGCCGCGTGTCCACCGAGGTGGATGCCCGCCTCAGCTACGACACCGAGGCCACGATCACCAAGGCCCGCAAGCTGATCGGCCTCTACCGCCAGGCGGGCATCCCGCGGGAGCGGGTGCTGATCAAAATCGCCTCCACCTGGGAGGGGATCAAGGCCGCCGAGGTGCTGGAGAAGGAGGGCATCCACTGCAACCTCACCCTGCTGTTCAGCTTCGCCCAGGCGGTGGCGGCGGCCGAGGCGGGCGTCACCCTGATCTCCCCGTTTGTGGGGCGCATCCTCGATTGGTTCAAAAAACACACCGGCCGCGACAGCTACCCGGGCCCTGAGGATCCGGGGGTGGTGTCGGTGACCCAGATCTTCAACTACTTCAAGACCTACGGCTACAAGACCGAGGTGATGGGGGCCAGCTTCCGCAACATCGAGGAGATCATCGAGCTGGCGGGCTGCGACCTGCTCACCATCTCCCCGGCCCTGCTCGACCAGCTGCGCCACACCCAGGGGGAGCTGAACCGCAAGCTCAACCCCTTCGATCCGGCCCCCACCGAGCAGCAGATCCACCTGGATCGGCCCGGCTTCGAGGCGATGATGGCCCAGGACGCCATGGCCACCGAAAAGCTCGACGAGGGCATCCGCGGCTTCAGCAAGGCGATCGAAACCCTGGAGGCCCAGCTGGCCCACCGCCTCGGGGAACTGGAGGGGGCCCAGGCCTTCCAGCACGCCGCCCAGGAGATCTTCCTGCTCAACGACCTCGACGGCGACGGCTGCATCACCCGCGAGGAATGGCTGGGCAGCGATGCGGTGTTCGATGCCCTCGACACCGACCACGACGGCCGGCTGTTGCCCGCCGATGTGCGCGGTGGCCTGGGGGCCGCCCTGGCCATTAGCGCCCCTTAACCCAGCTGCCCCAGACTGTTCGCAACGCCATCCACCGCCGTTGAACGCCCTCGACACCATGCGCGCCCTCGCCAGCCAGGGCGAAGTGCTGCAGATCCCAGCCGGTGAGCTGATCTTCAGCTCCGGCGCCACCGGCGACTGCATGTTTGGGGTGCTGGAGGGCAGCGTGGAGCTGAGCTGGAACGGGGAGGCCGGCCAGGAGATCATCCAGGCCGGTGATGTGTTCGGCGCCGGCGCCCTGGTGACCCCGGAGCACCGCCGCTACGGCAATGCCAAGGCCCTCAGCGATTGCCAGCTGCTGATGATGAACCGCGAGAAATTCCTGTTTGCCGTGCAGGAATCCCCGATGTTTGCCATTGAGCTGCTGGGCTCCATCGACCAGCGCCTGCGCCAACTCAAGGACTGCACCAAAGTGAGCTGAGGCCAGCCCCGTTGCGGGCAGCCCCTCAGCCCCGCTGGAACAGCAGCCGTTTGATCACCCGCTGGGCGATGTCGCCGTAGCCCATCTCCCCCGAGAGGATCTGGGCGATGCGCTGGGGCGCCGTGGGGCGCTTGATGCCGATCTGATAGCCCACCTTCGGCACCCGGTAGAACACCTGGGCGATGCGGCGGCCCCAGGCCATGGAGTCGCCCCAGGCGCTGCGCATGCCGGCGCTGTACCCCTCCAACGCCGCCTGGGCGGCGGCGCCGTCATCGCTGGCGCAGGCCACCAGGTAACGGTCGAGGGCCTCGGCGGCGCGCACGCCGCTGAGCAGGGCCGGCCGCAGCCCCTCCGCCAGGAAGGGGTCGCACAGCGAGGCCGCATCCCCCACCGCCACGGCACCGCCGCCGGCATGCAGCGGATGGTGGCCATCCCACACCCGCAGCGGCGAGCGCACCCGCAGGCCGGCATCCGGGGGCAACCCCAGGCTGGGCAGCAGTTGGGCCAGCACCGCATCGGCATCGGCCGCCTCGCGGCCCACGAAGGTGCCCACCCCGATGCTGTAGCCCCCCTGGCGGGGGAACGCCCAGCAGAAGCCGTGGCGCACCAGGCCAAACTCAAACCGGGCCGTGGAGGGCTCGAGCACAGCGGCATCCACGTCCACCGCCACGGCGGCGGCATAGCGGGGCCGCTCCGGCCCCAGCCCCAGGGGGCCCGCCAGGCTGGAGCTGGAGCCATCGGCCACCACCACGGCGCGGGAGTGGTAGCGGTGCCCGCCCGCCTCCACGCACCATTGGTCGCCATCGCGGCTGATCGTCTCCACCGCTGCGCCCTCCACCAGCTCGGCCCCGGCGGCCACGGCCCGCTGGGTGAGGAAGGCATCGAGGCGCGAGCGCTGCACAATCCAGAAGGGGGCATCGCCGGGCAATTCGGCGATCACCGGATCCTCCAGGCACCAGGTGAAGCGCACCCGCTCGATCACCTGATCCACC
>CAWUND010000054.1:0-7057 GCA_963923815.1 uncultured bacterium | reverse complement strand
CTAGAGGTTTAGCGCTTTTGCTGCAGATTGCGGTTCAGTTCTGCACATCAACTGCACAAACCATTGGCGGCTCAACTGGGCCACGGCCTCCAATGCCCCCGGCTGCTCAAACAGATGCCCCGCCCCCTCCAGCAGCACCACCCGATAGGGGCACTGCAGCTGTGCGGCCGCCCGGCGGTTGAGCTCGAGCACCTGTTGATCCAGGGCTCCCACCATCAACAGCACGGGGCAGCGCACCCGCTCCAGGCAGGGGCCCGCTAGGTCTGGTCTGCCGCCGCGGCTCACCACCGTGGCGATGCGATCGGGCCTGGCCGCTGCCCCCTGCAGGGCAATGGCGGCGCCGCTGCTGGCGCCAAAGAGCCCCAGTGGCAGCGGGGCTAAGGCGGGGGTGTTCGCGATTTGATCGATGGCGCTGAGCAAGGCGTCGAGCTCCGATCGCTGGGGATCTGAGCAGAGATCCAAGAGCCACGTGGCCAGCCCCGCCCCCCGCAGCGCCTGCGCCACGGCTCGGTTGCGCGGGCTGTGGTGATCGCTGCCGGTTCCATGGCAAAACAGCACCAGGCCCTGGGCCTCCATGGGGCACTGCAGATCGCCCGAGGGTGTGGCTGCCATGGCTCCTGTGCCTGCTGTTGTCACTGTTGGCCCGCCCCTGGTTCCGGTGCGCTGCAGCGCTCGGCAATGGCGCCGTGCATCTGCGCCATGGCCCCCCGGCGCCGTGCCACGGCCCGCAGCATCCGCCTGCCTTGCCGTTGCCGAATGGCCACCTGGAATGTGTTGTTGCTGCCGCCTGCGGGATCGCGGCGGGCGCGGCCCCGTTGGCTCTGCGCCAGCGGCTGCTTCAGCCTCGATCTGGCGCAGGCCTGGGCGGTGGCCGACCCCGTGGTGTGCCGCGATCGCATCGCCCAGTGGCTCACCGTGAAGGGCCGCGATCTCGACTGGATGGGCCGCATGCGGTTTGTGGAACGCCGGCGCCGTGATGCGGCGTGCTGCGACCTTGCAGAGCATCCTCTGCAGAACGCCGCCAGGCCGGGGTTTGGGCTGTGGCTGTGATTTAGACCCAGGCCATTGCGCACGCCAACCATGCTCAAGGGCGAACGATTGCTGAAGGTGGTGCAGGCGATGGGGGGCGCCCATCGCTCCGAGCTGGTGCGCCATTGCGGCTACGTGAGTGTGAACGCCGCCGGCCAGGAGCACCTGCACTACAGCGCGTTTTATGAGGCCCTGTTGCAAGCCTCCGGTGTGGAGCTGCCCGGCCACAACGGCCACCGTGGGCACCGCAAGGGCAGCCATGGGCGCGACCTCAGCTACAGCACCCATGTGCACTTCAACGGCAACCTGATGGTGGGCCGGGCCTACACCGACCTGCTGCATCTAAAGCCCGGCGATCAATTCCGCATTCAGCTGAGCGAGGGACAGATCCGCCTGGTGCCGCTGGAGGCCAAGGCACGCTGATCCATGCCCTTCCCCGATTACCCGATCCCCGCCGATGAGGATCAGCGGCTGCGGGATCTGCAGCGCTATGGGTTGCTGGACACTCCGGCCGACCCCCACCTGGATCGGCTGGTGCAGCTGGCCAGTGCGGTGCTGCACATGCCCATCGCCCTGGTGTCGCTGGTGGATCAAGACCGCCAGTGGTTCCTGGCCCGCCACGGCCTGGATGTGGCGGAAACGCCACGGCGCATGGCCTTCTGCGCCCACACCATCGCCGGCGACAGCATCCTCGTGGTGCCCGATGCCCGCGACGACCCGCGCTTCATGGGCAATCCCCTGGTGCTGGATGACCCCCAGATTCGCTTCTATGCCGGAGCGCCGCTGCGATCCCCCCAGGGGCACAACCTTGGCACCCTGTGTGTGATCGACCGGCGCCCCCGCAGCTTTGAGCCGGAGCAGGTGGCGCTGTTGGAGCTGATGGCCGATCTGGTGATGCGCGAGCTGCAGCTGCGCCAGCACAGCATGCAATGCCCGGTCACCGGGCTCTACACCCGCAGCACCTTTTTTCAATTCGGCGAACAGGAGGTGATGCGCGCCCGACGCGACGGCCAGCCGCTCAGCCTGTTCAATTTCGACATCGACGATTTCCGCCAGATCAACAACCGCTGGGGCCACAGGGCCGGCGATCAGGTGCTGTTGGATGTGTGCCGAGCGGCCCGCTCACAGCTGCGGAGCGACGACCTGTTTGGCCGCATCGGCGATGAGGAGTTTTCCATCCTGCTGGTGGACACCGACCTGGGCAGAGCCCTGCAGGTGGCCGAGCAGGTGCGCGAGCAGATCGCATCCCTGCGGGGGGTGTTTGATCACTCCGACTACCAACCCCGGATCAGCGGCGGCATTACTCGCTTGGCCGGCGGCGATCGCGGCTTCGCGGATCTTTTTTACCGGGCTGATCAGGCGCTCTATTTGGCCAAGGGCAATGGCCGCAACCAAATCGCCTCGCTGGTGGCCGAATAACGGCGCCACAGCGAGGCGAAGCAGGCCGGTTCGACCAACCGGGGATCAGTCCACCGGCACCGTGACGGCATCGGCGCTGGGGGCGCCAGCCTTCTTGGCGATGCTGATGGTGAGCTCGCCGTTTTCGCAGTGGGCGTTGATGGCGTGCAGGTCGGCGTCATCCGGCAGGGAGAAGCTGCGGCTGAAGCTGCCGTAGCTGCGCTCCACACGGTGGAAATGCGGCTTGGTTTCTTCGCTTTCGCGCTTGCGCTCCCCCTGGATGGTGAGCATGTCGCCGGAGAGTTTCACCGACACATCTTCCCTGGCCATGCCGGGGATGTCGGCCACGAATTGGTAGGTGCCGTCGCATTCGAAGATGTCGACCCGTGGGCCCCATTCGCCCAGGGGCATGGCATTGCCGAAGCGCAGGCTGGGCCAACTGAAGGCCCTATCCACCATCGCTTCGATGTCGTTGAGCGGTTCCCATTTGATCAGGCTCATGTGCGTGCCTCGCTGAGGTTGTGCTGGCTCCTTCACGCTATGGAGCGCGATCCCGGCGGCTCTGCCCCCCTGCGCATCTGCCGCAGCCTCACCGCGAAGCCGGTGGAACCCTGCTGCCGTCGTCGATCGGCATGGCATGGCGCATCAGGCTGAGCGGATCACCCCCCACGCTGCCCATGGATCTGCAGGATTGGAGTCCTGAGGGCAGCCATCGATGGCGCCTGCCGCCCCGCGGGGCCATGGCGGTGCCCGTGGTGGCCCTCGCCAGTGAAGCCCTGCTGCACGCCATGGAGGAGGGGGTGCGGGAGCGGGCCTGCTGGATCGCCCAACTGCCCGGGATCACCGGGCACGTGGCCCTGCTGCCCCATGCCCACGGGGGCGATGGATTCCCCATCGGTGCCGTGGCCGGTTTTGACGCCCAGCACGGAGGTGTTGTGTGTCCGGGTGGGGTGGGCTTCGACGTGGCCTGCGGCGTGCGCTGTCTGCTCACGGGGCTGCGGCGCGAGCAGATCCTGGAGAGCCGTGCTGCCCTGGAGGAGGCTTTGGCCGCTCACATCCCGGCGGGCATCAGCAGCCCCGGGGGCATTCCTGTGATGGCCGATGGCCTTGAGGCGATGCTGCGCGGCGGCGCCCGCTGGGCGGTGGAGCAGGGCTGGGGCTATCCGGAGGATCTGCTGGCGTGCGAACACCACGGCCACTTCGATGCGGCTGAGCCGGCGGCGGTATCGGAGCGGGCCAAGCAGCGCCTGCGGCATGGTCTGGGCACCCTCGGCAGCGGCAACCACGCCCTGGAGGTGCAGTGGGTGGCGGAGCTGTGGGATGGGGCCGTGGCCCAACAATTTGGCTTGGCGCTGGAGGGCGTGGTGGTGCTCCTGCACGGCGGTTCGCGGGGCCTGGGCCATCAGGTGAGCAGCGATTACCTGGAGCTGATGGCCGGCCAGATGGCCGAGCGGGGATTGGCGCTGCCCCAGCTGGAGCTGGCCTATGCACCAATTGGCTCGGAGTTGGGCCAGCGCTACCTGGGGGCGATGCAGGCGGCGGCCAACTGCGCCTTCGCCAACCGCCAGATCCTCACCCAGCTGGTGCGCGAGGTGTTCGCCGGCCTCTGGCCGGAAGCGGAGCTGCGGCCCCTGGTCGACCTGTCCCACAACCTCTGCAGCGTGGAGGATCACCTGATCGGGCACGACAGCCGCCGGTTGCATGTGCACCGCCGGGGGGCCACGCGCGCCCATGGTCCGGGCCATGGCGCCCTGCGGGAGCCGTTCTGCCGCACGGGGCAACCGGTGCTGATCGCTGGTGCAACCGGCACCGGCTCCACCGTGCTGGCGGGCCTCGACAGCGGGGAAGCCCTGGCGCTCTCCTCCGCCAGCCATGGCGCGGGCAGCAGCCCCAGCGGGGTGGAGGCCGTGGCGCTGTCGGCGGAGCGGGCGGGGCTCGCCAAGCGGGTGGCCCGCCTCGAACCCCTGCTCAGCATCAAGGGCTAAGCCGGCTCAGGCCAATGGCGCCGCGCGCATGCGGCTGCGGCGGGCACTTTCCTCCAGTTCGCAGGGCTGGTACTCGCCGCAGATTTGATTGCGGGCGGTGTAGGGCCAGAGGGCCATCGGAATTTCCATTTCCGAAAGGCTTTGTGGGGCTGCCGGGTAGCTGTTGAAGTTGAGGGCGGCGCCGGTGAGCTCAATGCTCTCCAGGCTGAAGTGGCTGGGGGCGTGGCGCGTGCAGGGGGCGATGGCCCCGAGGCTGGTCATCTCCAGCCCATGGGCCTGATCCCAATAGGCGCAGGTTTGGCAGTGCTGATGGTTGGTCATGGCTTCCGGCCGTCGACACCATCAGCCAAGGGCCGCCGCCGGCGGCTGGTGGGCCCGGCGGCAGATCCGCCCTCAATCGGCGCAGATCCATTCCTGGGCCGCCAACAGATCCGAGCCGGTGAAGGTGTGGGTGTGGGCTCGGCTGAAGGGTTGGATCAGGCGCTGGGCCAGTGGTTGCCACGGCTTGCTGCTCACCACCGCCAGCCGCTGGGGGCGATGGCGGTAATCGCGGATGAGGGCCAGGTGCTGCCGCAGGGCGTTGAGGCCCAACCAGCCGTCAAACTCGCGCAGATCCAGCAGCACCCGCGGCTGCTCCACCTCGCTGAACACCTGGGCGAGGTCATCGTCGATGCGGGCGTAGGTGTCTTGATCCAACTGGCCGATCAGGCTGATGCTGATCACCTCCCCCTGGCGCTCCAGGTGCACGGTGCCGAGGGATTCGCTCAGCCAACGGCGGGCGTTGTCCTGCTCGGCCAAGGGAAACAAATGCACCGGGCAGGGGAGCAGCAGGGCCATGGCCCGCATGCCGTGGCGCACCCAGGCCTGATCGGTGACCACCGCCAGCCGTTCGAAGCCATCCCAATGGCGCAGGCCCAGGGTGGTGTCATCCCAGGCGGCCTCCAGGTTGAGCCCCTCAAAACCGGGCTCCAGCACCACCAGGGCCTTGATGCGATCGAACTCCAGCAGGGCCGCCTCAATCGGCGGGATCACCAGCCGTTGCATCTCCTCGCCGGTGATGCGGCCACTGCAGCGGAAGCCCAGGGTTCCGGAGGGGAGGGCATCGATCGGCTCAATCATGGTGTGCAACCAAGGGCTGGCCGCAACCTATGGGCCGTGCTGGGGCTGCACCGCGGGGCGCGGTGGGATCGCGGCGCTTGTGCCGCCCCTGGGCTGCAGCCGCCAGCCGGAGCCATGGCTGCGGCAATGCCACTGGATGGGTAGGGATTCCAGGCCCATTTGGCGCTCCAGCAGATGGCGATCGTCGTCGGCGATGGGGGCCAATCGAAAGCCGCGGATCGCAAATGGCTGCAGCTCCAGGCTCTGCAGCTGGCCGCTGTGGGGATCCAGCTCCAGCCCATAGAGGCACACCAGATCCGAGCGCCAGGGGGCATGGGGCGGCAGGCCTTCGTAGTCGTTGAGCAGATCACCGCAGCCATAGAGGATCAACTTGCCCCGGTAGAGCTCCAGCGGCAGGGGGTGGTGGCTGGAGTGGCCGAACACCACATCCACCGCGGCGGAGTCGATCAATTGGCGGGCCAGCCAGCGGTGTTGCTCCGGCACCACGGGCACCCAATTGGCCCCCCAATGCAACGACACCACCACGCGGTCGCCGGGGAGCCGTTGGCGATGGATGCAGCGTGCGAGCCATTTCACGGTGCCGCTGTCGATGCCGCTGAGCAGGGCCACGCCGGGGAGATGGTGTTGCGGCGCCCACTCCAGCGGTGCACCACTGCTGGTGAAGGCCCAGGCAAACAGCAGCAGCCGGCCGCCATCCGCCAGGGGCAGCACCGCCGGTGCCTGGGCCTGGTGGGGGTTGTGGCCGGCCCCGGCCGTGGCGATGCCCGCCTGGCGGAGATGGTGGAGGGTGTCCGACAGGCCGTTGAAGCCCCAGTCGAGCGTGTGGTTGTTGGCCAGGCTGCAGGCATCGATGCCGGCTGCCTGCAGGGTGGCCACGTTGGCCGGATGCATGCGGAAGTGCACCGCCTTGCCCGCCCAGGCAGAGGCCGCCGTGGTGATGGCGGTTTCCAGGTTCACGATGCGGTGCTGCGGCGCAAAGCCCCGCATCCAGCCGAGGGCTTCGCCCCAGGGGGTGGCGGCGTGGAAGGGCCGTGGGATGGGGCCGCAGCGCTGCTCTGCCAGCTGCACGTAGTGGCTGGCCCGCCGTGCCACGGGCTCCCGCAGGCCCGGATCACAGTGCTGGGCCATCAGTTGATCGATGCCGCGGCCGAGCATCAGATCCCCCCCCAGCACCAGCCTCAGGGGTGGGGATGCCACAGCCTGGGCAGCGCTGCGGCCACGAAGATCAGCAGGCCAGCGGCCACCAACACACCACTGAGCAGCAGCGCCTGCGACACCGGCATCACGGGAACCACCATGGCCTCCTCCTCGGATGTCTCCGGCGTAGGCAGGCCTGTCTGCGCAGCCCTTCCGGGCTGCGGTATCGCAGCGGTGCTGCCGCAATGCCGAGGTGTGCGCCGTTGCCCTGGGGAACGGCTCCCACAGTGGCGCCGTTGCGGTGAGGCGGGCCCCATGGTGAGCAGCAATGGCAGCTTCCATCTGGAGTCGCCGGCGTTCCGCGATGGGGCGTTGATCCCGGTGATTCA
>CAWUND010000053.1:0-7217 GCA_963923815.1 uncultured bacterium | reverse complement strand
GAGCTGCCGCTGCTGCGCTGGGGCTCGGTGCTCTACATCGAGTTCATCCGCGGGGCGCCGCTGATCACGCTGCTGTTTTTGGGGCAAAACATCCTGGGCTTCCTGCTGCCCGGGGGGCTGGCCCCCGATCGGGTGTGGCGCGCCGCCTGGGTGCTCACCTTCTTTGCCGCCGCCTACGTGGCGGAGGCGGTGCGCTCCGGCCTGGCGGCGGTGCCCCGCGGCCAGATGGAGGCGGCCCGCTCCCTGGGGCTGCCGGTGCCCCAGGCCCTGATCCATGTGGTGCTGCCCCAGGCCCTGCGGGTGGCCTTGCCCGCCACGGTGGGGCAGTTCATCACCCTCCTGCAGGACACCACCCTGCTGTCGCTGATCGGCCTGCTCGATCTGCTGGGGGTGGCCCGCACCGTGATGGCCAACCCCGCTTTCCTCGGCAAGAACGCCGAGGTGTATCTGCTCTTGGCGGTGCTGTTTTGGTGCTGCTGCGCCGCCCTCGGCCTGGGCAGCCGCGCCCTGGAAACCCGCCTCAACCCCAACACCCTCCCCACCGCACGGGCATGACCAACCCCTCCAGCTCCGCCTCTGGCGCCGTGATGATCGAGGCCCGTGGGGTCGAGAAGTGGTACCCCAACGGCTTTCAGGCCCTGCGGGGGGTGGATCTCACCGTGCGCCAGGGGGAGGTGGTGGTGATCATGGGCCCCTCCGGTTCGGGCAAGAGCACCTTCATCCGCACCTTCAACGCCCTGGAGGATTTCCAGAACGGCTCGATCGTGGTGGATGGCATCGCCCTCTCCAACGACGTGCGCAACGTGGATGCGGTGCGGCGCGAGGTGGGGATGGTGTTTCAGCAGTTCAACCTCTTCCCCCACCTCACGGTGCTCGACAACCTCACCCTGGCGCCGGTGCTGGTGCGCAAGCGCCCCAAGGCGGAGGTGGAGCGCCGGGCGCGGCAGCTGCTGGAGCGGGTGGGCATCCACGAGCAGGCGGAGAAGTACCCCGGCCAGCTCTCCGGCGGCCAGCAGCAGCGGGTCGCCATCGCCCGCTCCCTGTGCATGGAGCCGCGCATCCTGCTGTTTGACGAACCCACCAGCGCCCTCGATCCGGAGATGGTGCAGGAGGTGCTGGCGGTGATGCAGGAGTTGGCCCGCGATGGCATGACCATGGTGGTGGTGACCCACGAGGTGCGTTTCGCCCGCCAGGTGGCCGACCGGGTGGTGCTGATGGCCGACGGCCAGGTGGTGGAGGAGGCTCCGCCGGAGCAGTTCTTCTCCAACCCGCAGCACGAGCGCAGCAAGCAATTCCTCAGCCAGATCGCCTGATGCCCAGCCCGCTCACCGCCATTCGCTGGACGGGCCGCCAGGGGGTGTGGATCCTGCTGGCCACCAGCTTCGGCCTGCGCTTTGCCCTCGCCGCCCTGATGCCGCCGGGGTACGACGAGGTGTACTACTTCTTCTACGGCCTCCACCTCGACCTCAGCTTTTTCGACCATCCCCTGGCGGTGGGGGTGTGGTCATGGTTGGGGCAGCGGCTGGGCCCCAGCGTGCTGGCGCTGCGGCTGCCCTCGGTGCTCAGCTACACCCTGGCCTTGGGGTTGCTGGGCCAGGCCACGGCCCGTTGGTTTGGCACCACGGCGCGGCTGTGGCTGCTGCTGCTCGGCAACCTCTGCCCGCTGGTGTTGATCTGCGGCGGCGTGTTGCTGCTGCCCGATAGCCCCCTCCTGCTCGGCCTCGCCCTGCTGCTGTGGTGGATCGCCCGCGAACCCCAGGTGCTGCCGCGTGGCCCCGGCCAGATGCTTGCCCTGGCGGCAATCCTGGCGCTGATCACCCTCTCGAAGTACCACGCCCTGGTGGTGCTGCCGGCGCTGCTCGCCTACACGCTGGTGCGCCCCGAGTGCCGCCGCCTCTGGCTGCGGTGGACCTCCCTGGGCACGGTGGTGGCCTGGGGGCTGCTGGTGAGCCCGCTGTGGCTGTGGAACAGCCGCTGGGGGTGGGTGTCGTTTCTGTTCCACAGCGGCCGCACCACCGCCTCCCACGGCTTCAACGCCGAGGGGTCGTTGCTGTTTCTGCTCAGTCAGCTCGGGTTGTTGTTCCCCACCATTGGCATCCTGCTGCTGGCGGTGCTGTGGCCCTGGCGGCGCGCCGGTGCCCTGGCCTCGCAGCCGGCCCAGCTGCTGCGCTGCCTGGCCTGGCCCCAGCTGGTGTTGTTTGTGCTGCTGGCGGGCCGCATGCAGGTGATGACCAGCTGGCTGGTGCCCGCCTGGTGGATCAGCCTGCCCCTGGCGGCGGCCTGGTTGGCCCAACGGCCCTGGCGTGGGGTGGCCCTGCGGCGCTCGGCCGTGATCACCGCCGCCGTGGTGCCGCCGCTGCTGCTGTTGGGTGGGGTGCAGATGCGCTGGGGGGTGCTGGAGCGCTGGCTGCCCACCGCGGCCGACCCCTCGGCCCAGCTGATGGCCCCCGGGGATCTGGAGCGGGCCCTGCGCCGCCACCCCCGCATTTGGAGCGCCCTGCAGCGGGCCGATGTGATCGCCTCCTTCCGCTACGAGATGCCCGGCTTCCTGGCCCTGGCCCTCGGCAACGGCCAGCGCACCACCTTCACCACCTACAGCGATGACCCGCGCGGCTTTGCCTTCTGGCCCGCCCCCACCGCCGCCACGGACCGCGGCGTGTTGTTTGCACCGGTGGAGCCCGGGGCCCCGCTGCTGCGCCGCAGCTTCCCGCCCCTGATCGGCAACCTGCAGCCCCTGGGGGAGGTGGTGGTGGAGCGCAACGGCCAGCCGGCGGTGCGGCTGGAGTTTGTGAGCTTCACGCGCCAGGCCGGGCCCTACCCATGGCCCTACGGCAACCGCTAACCAGGCAGCAGTGGCTGGGCTGGGGCCTGGCCGCCGCCGGCAAGCTGCTGGAGGGGCTGATTGTGTTCATCGGCGGCATGGCGCTGCCGGCCCTGAGCGAGCGCTTCGGCCTCAGCCCCCTGGCCCAGGGCGCCTTCGCCGCCGCCTCGCTGCTGGGGATCCTGGTGGGCTCCCTCAGCCTGGGCTGGCTGGCGGATCGCATCGGCCGCCGTTGGCTGTTTAGCGCGGAGTTGCTGCTGCTGGCCCTGGGGCTGCTGGGGGCGGCCCTGAGCCCATCGGCGCCGCTGTTGGTGGTGTCGCTGCTGGTGGTGGGCATCGCCCTGGGGGCCGATTACCCCCTGGCCCACCTGGTGATTTCCGAGAGCGTGCCGGCCGGCCAGCGGGGGCGGCTGGTGTTGGCGGCCTTCGGCTGCCAGGCCCTGGGGGCGGTGCTGGGCATGGCGGCCGCCGCCTGGCTGCTGGCGCCGCGGCTCGAGCCCCTGAGCTGGCGCTGGCTGTATGGGCTGCCGCTGCTGCCGGTGTTGCTGTTGGCGGTGGCCCGCTCACACCTGCCGGAGAGCGGCCCCTGGCTGGAGAGCCGCGCCCAGGGTCACCAGCCCGGTGGTTTGGCCCCCCTGTGGGCGCCGCCGCTGCGGCGGGCCTTGGCCCTGGCGGCCCTGCCCTGGTTTCTGCAAGACCTCACCACCTACGGGGTGGGCATCTACCTGCCCCAATTGCTGCAGGGCTCCCGGGCGCTGGCGGCCTGGGTGGAGCTGGCCTTCCTGGCGGGCATGGTGGCGGCGATTGCCCTGGTGGATCGCTGGGGCCGGATCCCGCTGCAGATCACCGGCTTCCTGGGCTGCGCCGCCGGCTTGCTGCTGGCGGCCCGGGCCGATCTGGGGGCACAACTGGTGGTGGGGCTGCTGCTGGTGCAGTTCATGACCAACCTGGGCCCCAACGCCCAGACCTACCTGCTGGCGGGGGAGCTGTTTCCGGTGGCCTTGCGGGGCCGCGGCGCCGGCCTGGCGGCGGCGGTGGGCAAGCTGGGGGCCATCGCGGCGGCCCTGGCCATGCCGGTGCTGCTGCAGCGCTGGGGCCCCGGCCCGCTGTTGCCGCTGCTGGCGGCCACCTCGCTGCTGGGGGCGGCGCTCACCTGGGGGCTGCGGCTCGACCCAGGCCAGCCCCCTGATCCCCCCGATCTGGAGGCGGGATCCAGCGCTTCCTAATGTGGGCTCAACAGCCCTGCGGGCATGGTTGACTCCCCCACCCACGGCACGGCCCCCCAGGCCGATGGCGATTCAGCCTCTGAGCGGATCACGGAACAACTGGGCCGCCTGATTCCCCTGGTGAATGGCCCCAGCCGCGTGGCCCGGGTGGGCTCCACCCACGGCCGCGATGGCCTGGCGTCGCTGCTCAGCTGGGACGACGACGGCCAGCTGAGCGTCGATTGAAGGCCGGCGCCGGCCCCGCCCGCCGCGGCACAGCGCCGGCCCCCGATCAGCAGCTGCTGGTGCTCGCCGGCGGCGGCCACAGCCATGCCCTGCTGCTGCGGCTCTGGATGATGCGGCCGCGGCTGCGGCCGCAGCGCACGGCGGTGCTGCTGGTGAGCCGCCGCAGCACGGCCCTCTATTCCGGCCTGGTGCCGGCCCTGGTGGCGGGGCTGGAGCCGGAAGCGGCCTGCGCCATCGACCTGCGGGAGCTGTGCCGCAGCGCCGGTGTGGCCTTCCTGCAGGCGGAGATCACGGGCCTGGATGTGGCCCAGGGGGCCCTGCTGCTGCAGGGGCGCCCGCCGCTGCGCTTCAGCGCCCTGAGCCTGGATGTGGGGGCCCAGACCCGGCTCGCCCCTGGGGTTCCGGCCCCCCAAACCGTGAAACCGCTGGAGCCCTTCCTGGCCTGGCTGGGGCGGCGCCTGGCCCCGCCGGATCGGCCCCAACCCCTGGCGATCCGCGGCGGTGGCGCCGCGGCGGTGGAACTGGCCTTGGCCCTGCGCGCCCGCGGGCTGCTGCCGCGGCTGCTGCTGCGGGGGCAGGCCCTGCACCTGGGGTCTGCGGCAGCCCACCGCCGCGCCGAAGCGCTGCTGGCGGCCCGCGGCATTGCGGTGGAGCGCGGCGTGGAGCCCGACGCCCCGGCTGAGTTGGCCTGCACCGGCAGTGCGGCGCCCCCCTGGCTGGCGGCCAGCGGCCTGCCGGTGGAGGCGGCCAGCGGCCGCGTGCTCTGCGCCCCCACGCTGCAGGTGCAGGGCCATCCGCAGCTGTTCGCCAGCGGCGATTGCGCCCTGATCGCCGCCGCGCCGCGGCCCGCTTCGGGGGTGTGGGCGGTGCGGGCGGCGCCGCTGCTGGCCCACAACCTGCGCCGCCACCTGGCGGATCCGGGCCGCCCCCTGCGGCGCTGGCGCCCCCAGGCCCGCGCCCTGCAGCTGCTGGGGGATGGGGGAAGCGGTGCCGATGGCCGCCCGCGGGCCCTGGCCCTCTACGGCCGCTGGTGCCTGGGGCCCAGCCGCTGGATCTGGCGCTGGAAGCACCACATCGACCGCCGCTTCATGGCGATGTTTCCCGCCCCCGCCGAGCACCGCCGGCGGCTGGCCCAGGCCGGGGCTGCAGCCGAGCCGATGGCCTGCCGCGGCTGCGCCGCCAAGCTGCCGGCCCAGCCGCTGCAGGCGGCCCTGGCGCGGCTGGCGGGCTCGGCCCATGCCCCCGACCCGCAGGATGCGGCGCCGGTGTTGGCCCTGCCGCAGGGCAGCACCCTGCTGCAGAGCGTGGATGGCTTTCCGGCCCTGGTGGCCGACCCCTGGCTCAACGGGCGGCTCACCACCCTGCACGCCTGCAGCGACCTCTGGGCCAGCGGCGCCGATGTGCACAGCCTGCAGGCGGTGGTCACCGTGCCGCAGGCGGCGGCGCCGCTGCAGGAGGAATGGCTGCTGCAGAGCCTGGCCGGGGTGCGGTCGGTGCTGGATCCGCTGGGGGCCACCCTGCTGGGGGGCCACAGCCTGGAGGGGCGCGATGGGGCCGGCCTGGGGCTGAGCCTGAGCGTGAATGGCATCGCTCCGGGGGGTCGCCATTGGGGCAAGGGTCCGCTGCCGCAGGGAGCCGTGCTGCTGCTCACCCGCCCCATCGGCAGCGGCGTGCTGTTTGCGGCGGCCCAGGCGGGGGTTGCCGATGCCGCCTGGATCGACGCGGCCCTGGAGACGATGCAGACCAGCCAGGCGCCGTTGGTGCCGCTGTTGGCGCAGCACGGCTGCCTGGCCTGCACGGATGTCACCGGCTTCGGGTTGTTGGGGCACCTGGGGGAGATGCTGGCGCCGGGCCAGGCCGTGCAGCTGGAGGCCGCCGCCGTGCCCGCCCTCGAGGGCGCCTTGGCGCTGCTGGAGCTGGGGCTCGCCAGCAGCCTGGCCCCCGCCAACGCCCGCGCCCTGGCGGCCCTGGCGCCAGGCGGGCCGGTGCAGTTGAGGGGGGCCGCGGCGGCGGCGCTGCAGCAGCTGTTGATCGATCCGCAAACCTGCGGGCCGCTGCTGGCGGCCCTGCCGGCGCAGCAGGGCCCGGCGGCCCTGGCGGCGGTGCGGGGGGCGGGCTTCCCGCAGGCGGCGCTGATCGGGCGGGTGCTGAGCGCTCCGCCTAGTCGCGCACCAGCCAGCCCACGGTGAGGTCGTTGGGGTTGCGCTGCAGGTAGAAGTAACCGCGGGCCCCCTGCCGCTTGTGGCCGGCCACCACCAGGGCCCGGTAGCTGTAGGCCACCCCGAGGGCATCGCGCTCCTGCAGCGAGCCCCAGCAGCTGCCGGGGTCGAGCTTGAGGCTGCCGCTGTAGCGGGCGGTTTCACCCATGCCGTTGGTGCTCATCAGGGCGATGCCCTGCACCGATCCGCCGCTCCACTGCTCCCGTTGCACCACGGCGTTGGGCACCCAGGCGTTGCCCTGCCAGCTCAGGCCCGTCTGGTGGCTGAGCACCAGGCCATCCAGCTGCTCCACGCTGCAGCTGCCCTTGGCCATCGGCAGCCAGCGGCTGCTGATCACGGCTCCGGGGCTGCGGGTGATGCTGTAGAGCGGCCGGCCCCGCCCATCCACCACCACCTCGCTGCGCTCCACCCCCCAGGGCAGGTGCCGCTCCAGCTGCACCACACAGCTGGCGGTGAGTTGGAGCGATCCCGTGTAGCTGCCGCTGCGTTCGCGGCGGCCCTGGCGCTCGGCCATGGTGCCCCGCAGGCTGCCATCGGGGAGCCAGCGCTCCTCCAGCAGGTGGGCCGACGGGGTGGCGGCCGCCCCCTGGCCGCGGCTGCCGGTGCCCATCACGGCGAAGCGGCCGGGTTGGGGTTTGGGGCAGGGGGCGGCGGCGGCCGCAGGGGCGGGCTGCTGGGGCGGGGCCGCGGCAGCCAACAGCGGGGTGGCGAGGGCCAGGGCGGCCA
>CAWUND010000052.1:0-7362 GCA_963923815.1 uncultured bacterium | reverse complement strand
GGTTCGCCCCGGTGCGCCCGCCCCCGTGCGGGCCGGCCAGGGCACGCGCCCCGGCGCCCCGCCGCCGCGGCCCCAGGTGGAGCTGGTGGGCAAGCCGATCCGCCGCGACAGCAACGCCCCCGTGGGTGGGGGCACCCGCCCCGCCCCGCCGACCCGTCCTGGCATGCCCGGCATGCGCAAGCCGGTGGCTCCAGGCGAGCTGATGCAACTGCAGAAGCCCGGTGCCCGGCCCGCCGCCCCGGCGCCGCGCCGCCCAGGAGCACCGGCTGGAGCCGACGGCGCCGCCGCCGGTGAAGACGGCCTGCGCCCCTCGGCCACGCCGCCCACGGCACCGCGCCGACCCAACTTCCGCACCCCCCAGGCGCCGGCGCCTGGCCGCGCCCGTCGCCCCGATTGGGACGACTCCGCCAAGCTCGAAGCCCTGCGCAGCCGCTCGCCGCAGAAGCAGCGCCAGAAGGTTCACATCATTGGCGAAAACGACGACGCCCTGACCGCGGAAACCGGCGGCTTCGCCGGCGAGCAGGACGCGATGGTGCTGCAGGCCTCCCTGGCCCGCCCCGCCAAGCCCCGCAGCGCCGCCGCGGCCCAGCCGAAACCCACGGTGGTGGCCCGCAAACGCAAGAAGGAAACCACCCGTCAGCGCCAGCGCCGCCGCGCCATGGAACTGCGGGCCGCCCGCGAGGCCAAGGCCCAGCGCCCCGAAATGCTGGTGGTGCCCGAGGGCAACCTCACGGTGCAGGAACTGGCCGACCGCCTGGGCGTCGACAGCTCCGAAATCATCAAGAGCCTGTTCTTCAAAGGCATCATCGCCACCGTCACCCAAACCCTCGATCTCTCGGCGATCGAGACGGTGTCGGATGAATTCGGCGTGCCGGTGCTCGAAGACGACGTAGAAGAGGCCGCCGCCAAGACGGTGGAGATGATCGAGGAGAGCGACCTGGCTCACCTGATCCGCCGCCCCCCCGTGGTGACCGTGATGGGCCACGTGGACCACGGCAAAACCAGCCTGCTCGACTCGATTCGCAAAACCCGGGTCACCGCAGGGGAAGCCGGCGGCATCACCCAGCACATCGGTGCTTACCAGGTGGAAGTGCCCCACGCCGGCGAACAGCGCAAGATCACCTTCCTCGACACCCCTGGCCACGAGGCGTTCACGGCCATGCGTGCCCGCGGCACCAAGGTGACCGACGTGGCGGTGCTGGTGGTGGCCGCCGATGACGGCGTGCGCCCGCAGACCCTGGAGGCCATCAGCCACGCCCGCGCCGCCAAGGTGCCGATCGTGGTGGCGATCAACAAGATCGACAAAGAGGGCGCCTCACCGGATCGGGTCAAGCAGGAGCTCTCCGCCCAGGAACTGGTGGCCGAGGACTGGGGCGGCAACACCGTGATGGTGCCGGTGAGCGCCATCAAGGGCGAGAACATCGACAAGCTGCTGGAGATGATCCTGCTGGTCACCGAAGTGGAAGACCTGCAGGCCAACCCCGACCGCATGGCCAAGGGCACCGTGATCGAGGCGCACCTCGACAAGGCCAAGGGCCCCGTGGCCACCCTGCTGATCCAGAACGGCACCCTGCGCACCGGCGACGTGCTGGCCGCCGGTCCGATCCTGGGCAAGGTGCGCGCCATGGTCGACGACAACGGCAAGCGGGTGAAGGAGGCCGGCCCCTCCTATGCCGTGGAAGCCCTCGGCTTCAGCGAAGTGCCCACCGCCGGCGATGAGTTCGAGGTGTACCCCGACGAGAAATCGGCCCGGGCCGTGGTGGGCGATCGCGCCACCGAAGCCCGCGCCACCCGCCTCGCCCAGCAGATGGCCTCCCGCCGGGTGTCGCTGGCGTCCATGTCTGGCCAGGCCAGCGAGGGCGAGCTCAAGGAGCTCAACCTGATCCTCAAGGCCGACGTGCAGGGTTCGGTGGAGGCGATCCTCGGCTCCCTCGAACAGCTGCCCCAGGAGGAGGTGCAGGTGCGGGTGCTGCTGTCGGCCCCGGGCGAAATCACCGAAACCGACGTGGATCTGGCCGCCGCCTCCGGCGCCGTGATCGTGGGCTTCAACACCTCGATGGCCCCGGGCGCCAAGCGCGCCGCCGATGCCACCGGTGTGGATGTGCGCGATTACGACGTGATCTACAAGCTGCTCGAGGAAATCCAGATGGCCATGGAGGGCCTGCTGGAGCCCGAGATGGTGGAGGAGAGCCTCGGCGAAGCGGAGGTGCGGGCCGTGTTCAGCATCGGCAAGAGCGCCGTGGCGGGTTGCTATGTCACCAACGGCAAGCTGCAACGCAACTGCCGGGTGCGGGTCTGGCGCGGCAAGGAGAAGGTGTTCGAGGGCGACCTCGACTCCCTGCGCCGCGGCAAGGACGACCAGAAGGAAGTGGCCACCGGCTTCGAGTGCGGCATCGGCACCGATCGCTTCGCCAACTGGCAAGAGGGCGATCGGGTGGAGGCCTACAAACTGGTGACCCAACGCCGCACACTGAGCACCTGACCTCCAGCTGCGCGAGACCGTGAATCCGGCACGACGCGAACCGCTCCTGTGGATCCAGCTGCTGGGGCTCGCCGCCCTACCCCTGGAGGCCCTGGCGCTGCTGCTGGTGCTAGCGGGTTCCGACCCCGGCCTGTTCCCGGGGTTTGAGCGGGTGCTGGCCTGGGCCCTGGGGGCCCTGGCCCCGGCGGTGCTGTTCTGGCGGCTGCCGCCCGACCTCTGGTCGCTGCTGCTGGTGCAGGTGCCGCTGCGGGGTCGCCGGCCGGATCAGCTGCGCCTCAGCGCCCTGCAGACCGCCTGGCCCCTCAAACTCGTGGCCGCCAGCGGCAGCCTGCTGCTGCTGCCGCTGCTGTGGTGGTCGGATGCGGCGGCGGGGATGGCCTGGGCCTGGTCACCCCTGAACGAGAGCCCCCGCCTGGTGGGCCTGCTGGTGGCCCTGCCGCTGCTGGCCCTGATGCTTTGGCAGTGGCAGCAGCTGGTGCAGGTGCTGTGGCTGTTCAGCCGTTCGGCGGAGCTGGTGGAGCAAACCCTGCCCCTCAGCCAAAGCCAGGCGGCCGAACTGCGGCTCAACCTGGGGCTGCCGCTGCTGCTGTTGCCGCCCCTGGAGGCCCCCGTCGAGCCCCCAGCAGCCGTGGCGGCTCAAGAGCCGGAGCCGGAGCCGGAGCCTGAACCGGAACCCGAACCCCAGCCCGAACCCGAACCAGACCCTGAACCCGCTTCAGCCGTTGCTGTCGACGTCGTCGAAGTCGTGGACGTTGCTGTTGCGGTTGCGGTCGAACCAGAGCAAGCCGCCGAAGAGCACCACAGCCCCAACCTGGATGCCGAGGTCGCTGAGGGCGACGACCTCCCCGGCGGAAGCCCGGAGGGCCATGGTGGCGAGGCCAACGGCGCCGGAGGCGGTGAAGGCGAGCCATAGGCCGCGCCGCAACCCCCGCCAGGGGGTGCGGGCCTCCTGCAGCAGCCGGGAGCGGAGCTCCGGATCCAGCGGCTGGCGGCCGCCGCGGGCCGAATCAGAACCAGCCATGGGATGCCGCAACTGCGCGATGGGCTGAATGCTAGTTTCTCAACGCTGCCGGTGTAGCTCAGTGGTAGAGCAACTGATTCGTAATCAGTAGGTCGCAGGTTCAAATCCAGTCACCGGCTTTTAGGTTCCATTCCAGTCATCAACCAAGCCGCACAGCTCTGCTGCTGCGGCTTTTTTGCTCATTTAAAACAGCTGTGCAGCTGGGTGGCCGAAGCCACCATGGGCAACGGGCGTACAGGCCCCCGGCGATGACGCAATCCCAGCGCATTTCAAGGCGGCAAAGAACGCCAGCCAAACCGCAGCAACGCTGCTAGGAGTGCTGCATTCGGGTTCCCCGCCATGCCCTCCGCCGTGCGCACCCCCCTGCTTGCCCTGGCCACCGCCGTGGTGCTGGTGGGGTGTCAGCGGGGGCCGAGCGAGGCCCAGCGGCTGGAGCGCCTGGAGCTGCGCCTGCAACAACTCGAGCAGCGGCTGAACGCCCCCAACGGCCCCAACAGCGCCGACCGGGGCGGCAAGGCGCCGGCGGGGCCGGTGAAGTCGCTCACCTTCCGCATGGGCAGCGCCGACGACCGGCTGCGCATCTATTGGGCCGATGGCAGCAGCAGCGACTTGCCCTGCACCAAGGAGCAGGGCACCTGGGCCTGCGGCTAAAGCGCCGCCAGGGCCTCCACCCAGGCGGATTCGCAGGACCAACGCTCCCGCACACACAGGCTGAAGGCGATGCCCTTTTCGCCGTAGGCCGCCTCGTTGATGAACACCGGCCAACGGGCGGCCGGATCCAGCGCGGCGAGCTGGGGCATCGCCTCGGACCCGTAGCGGATCACCGAGCCATCGGTGCACCAAAACAGCGGATCCCCCGGCACCAGCGGGCGCCAATCCCGGTGCTGACGCAGGGGGTGAACGGCGGCGGCGGGGCGACCGTCGCCATGGCGGGGCAGGTCGACACTGCCGCGATGGCGATGCACCCACAGCGCCTCAGGCAGCCGCAGCCGCCCGGCCCGGGCCTCCGCCAGCACCGTGAGGCACGCCTCCAGGGCCAGCTGGGTCTGGCGGCAGATGCTGGCGCTCAGCAGCCCCTGGGGCACTGGCCCCACCTCGATCACCACCCCCGCAGGCCAGCGCTCCACCAGAAATCCGGTCTGGGCCGCATCGGCCTCGTGCAGATACACCGGTAGGCCCAACCGCCCCTGCACCCCCGCCGCCAGGGCCAAATCAGCGGGCCGGCGGCCGTACACCACCAGGGAATTGCCCATGGCGCTGGTGGTGCTGTGCAGGTCGATGGCCACGCTGCAGGGTTGCTCGCCCTGGGGGCCGAAGCGCTCCAGCAACTGCCGGGCCCGGTGCACCTCCAGCTCCTGGTGGCTGGGGTCCGCCAGCAGATCGGGCGCAAAGCTGCGGTTGAGGTCGCGCTCGATGTAGCGGCGGTTGGCGGCCAGAGCCTCCGGATTGCCCAGCTCGAGGGCCAGCGGCACGCCCGCCGCATCCAGCAGCTCCGGCCGCTGGCGCCACTGCTCCAGCAACCAGGGGGCATTGCGCTCATTGCCATGGGTGGCGGCCACCACCAGCACGCGGCCCTGGGCCATGGCCTGTTCTCCCGCTGCCTGTTGCGCCAGCCTGGCAGCAGTGAGGCGCAAACGCCGATGGCAATCCCCCCGGCCGTGGTGCGTGCGGCCCGCACGGGCTGGCACTGGCAGTGGCAGCGGTTGATGGGCGGGTTGGGGCCGGCCGATGCGGAGGGCAACTACGTGCGGCCCGCCGGAGCCTTTTGCCAGCGCCCCCCGGTGCCGGCCCATGCCGCCGACCCCGGCAGCCATGTGCTGATCGTGGGGCGCAGCTGCCCCTGGGCCCATCGGGCCTGGTTGGTGTGGCTGCTGCGGCAGCTGCAGGGGAGCATCGACCTGCTCACGGTGGAGCCCGATCCGGAGGAGGGGCGCTGGCGCTTCAGCGAACCCTTTCTGGGCTGCAGCACCCTGCAGGAGCTCTACCAACGGGCCGGCGCCGACCCGAGCCAACGGGCCACGGTGCCGGTGCTGGTGGAGCGGGCCAGCGGCCGGGTGGTGGTGGGGGAAAGCGCACGGCTGATGGAGCTGCTCAATGCCTGGCCCGCCGCCGATGGCGCCCCCGATCTGGAGCCCGCCGGCCTGGAGGACGCCATCCACGGCTGGCGGGAGCGGCTGCAGGGCAGCGTCAACGACGGCGTCTACCGCTGCGGCTTTGCCCGCACCCAGGCCGCCTACGACCGAGCGGAAGCGGCGTTGTTCGCCACGCTCGAGCAGGCGGAAGCGGCCTTGAGCGGCGGCGGCCCCTGGCTGTGCGGGCCCCAGCTCAGCCTGGCGGACGTGCAGCTGTTCCCCACCCTGATCCGGCTGGAGCTGGTGTACGGGCCACTGTTTGGCGTCAGCCGCCGACCCCTGTGGCAGCTGCCGGCCCTGTGGCGATGGCGGCAGCGGTTTTTTGCCCTGCCGGGCGTGGCCGCCAGCTGCTGCGACCGGGCCTGGCGCCAGGACTACTTCGGCGCCCTGTTCCCGCTCCACCCCTCCGGGATCGTGCCCGCCGGAGCCCCCCTGGCCACACTGGTGGAAGCCCAGCTGCAGCCATGACCAGCGCCAGCACCACCGCCGCCGATGCGGTGTTCGAGGGGGTGTACGGCCCCTACCGGATCACCGATGGGGATCGCCGCGAGGTGCTGGGCTACCGCCTGGCGCTGTTCACGGCAGCCCTGGCCCAGGCGGCCCTGCTGCTGCAGTGGCAGCGCTGGGGCGGCACCTGGCTGTGGCCCTGGCTGCTGCCGCTGCTAGCCGGCGTGGGGCTGGCTCTGCGCTGGATTCACATCTACCTGCGGCCGCTGCACCGCGCCCTGCAACTGCTCTGGCTGATCGGCAGCCTGGGGTTTGTGGCCCTGGCGATCCAGGCCGGACCCGGCGGGATGGCGGCGGCCCTGGCCCAGGAGCGCCGCTGGATCTGGCTGATCGGCCCCCTGTTCGCCGCCCTGGCGGGGATCGGCTTCAAGGAGTTTTTCTGCTTCCGCCGGCCGGAGGCCATCGGCGTGACGCTGCTGCTGCCGATCGCACTGCTGGGGCACCTCAGTGGCCTGCTGCCCGGCTCCAGCACCGCCCTGCTGCTGGGGCTGGAGGCGGCGCTGCTGCTGGTGCTGTGCCTGCGCAAATTCCCCATGCCCGCCGCCGCTGATGTGGGCGACAAAAGCGTGTTTGCTTATCTGGAAGCCCAGCGGCAGCACCCCAGCCCTTGAGCCTGATCAGCCTGGTGGAGGTCCGCAAGGACTTCGGCATCCGCACCCTGTTCGACAACCTCACCCTGCATGTGGGGGAGCGGGAGCGGCTTGGGCTGATCGGCCCAAACGGCGCCGGCAAGTCGACGCTGCTCAACCTGCTGGCGGGGGTGGAACCCCCGGGGGCCGGACAACGGCGGGTGCTGCCCCAGGCGCGGATCGTGCTGGTGAGCCAGGAGCCGGAGATGGATCCGGAGCACACCGTGCTGGAGCAGGTGTTCGCCGGCAGCGGCGAAAAGATGGAGCTGCTGGGCCGCTACACCGCCTTGAGCGATGCCCTGGCCCAGGCCCACGCGGAGGGGCGCGATGACACCGCCCTGCTGGCGGAGCTCAGCAGCCTCAATGCCCGCATGGACCAGAGCCAGGCCTGGGGCCTAGAGCAACAGATCCGGGAGGTGCTGCAGCAGCTCGGCATCGGCGACACCCAGCGCCGTGTGGGCGACCTCTCCGGCGGCTACCGCAAGCGGCTGGCCCTGGCGGCCGCGTTGGTGGCGGATCCGGATGTGCTGCTGCTGGATGAGCCCACCAACCACCTCGATGCCGACTGCATCCAGTGGCTGCAGGGCTACC
>CAWUND010000051.1:0-7404 GCA_963923815.1 uncultured bacterium | reverse complement strand
GATGAAGTAGTACTCACCGCGCTGCAGCCGCACCGTGTTGGTGGTGTAGTAGTACAGCTTGCGGTAATCCCGGCTGGGGTCCCAGCGGAATTCCATGATGCTGGGCGTGCCTTGGGCCTTGGCGCCGGGCAGTCCGGGGTTGCCCAAGGGGCCCACCAGCGAAGCCGCGCCGGCCAGGCACGTGGCGGCCGCGCCGAGGGCGGCGGTGCGAAGAAGGGACATGGTCGGTGTGTGTGAGGGGGGCCAAGGCCCCGCAGAAATTCTCGGGCGGCCATGGCCCGCAGCCGAGGCGGGTGGTCGGCGGGTCAGCTGTCAGGGGATGCCAGGTCGGGCCGCAGCCGGGTGGCCTCCCGCAGGTAGGCGTGCCGCGGCGGCTGCTCCAGCCAGGCGTGGGCCAGCAGCCGGATGCAGCGGGGCAGGTCTCCGGCCACGGCCATCTGCTGGCAATCCAGCAGGGCCACCGCCCCCCAGCCGGGGCGCCGTCTGGCGATGGCCGCCGGGAAGCAGGCATCCAGGTCGGCGGTCACCGAGAAGGTGATCGAGAGCAGTTGCTCCCCCACGAGCTGATTGCGCTCCGCCAGGGCGTCGAGCAGCTCGTTCACGGCCGCTTCGATCGCCGCCACCGTGTTGGCGCTGGCGGTGGTGGCGCCCCGCAGGGCCCGCAGTGGGCTGGTGTGGGTCATGGGCGATGCAGCCACAGGGGTTGGCCGCTCCAGGCCAGCTCGAGCCGCAGGGCATCCCCGAGCCGGGCCAGGGCACTGCGGCCCGGAATCAGGCTGCCCACCCCTTTCTTGGGCTTGCCGAATTCCAGGGGCCGCGTTTTCTCCGGGTCGAGCCCCGCCAGCTCGCAGGCCAGGCGGCGGGCGCTCTCCTCATCCCCGAGGGCATCCACCAGCCCCAGATCCAGCGCCTGGGCGCCGCTGAACACCCGTCCATCGGCGAAGCCGCGCACCGTGGCCTCATCCAGGCCGCGCCCCGTGGCCACCGCCGCCACAAATTGGCCGTAGCTGGAGTCGATCAGCTCCTGCAGCAGCTGCCGTTCCGCGCTGGAGAGGGCCCGATCCGGCGAGAGGATGTCTTTATAAAGGCCGCTTTTCACGGTTTCAAACTGGATGCCAATGCGCTCCAGAAGCCGCGAGAGGTTGTTGCCCCGCAGGATCACGCCGATGGAGCCGGTGATGCTGCCGGGGTTGGCCACGATCTTCTCGGCGGCCACCCCCACGTAGACACCGCCGGAGGCGGAGATGTTGCCGAAGCTGGCCACCACCCGGCAGCCCTTGGCCCGCAGCCGGCCGATGGCGGCGTGAATTTCCTGGCTGTCGCCCACGGTGCCGCCGGGGCTGTCGATGCGCAGCAGCAGGGCGGGGCATTGGCGCTGTTCCACCTCCCGCAGGGCCTTCACCACCCGGGTGCGGGTGCCGGCGGCGATCGGGCCCTCGATGGCAATGCGCGCCAGTTTCCGGCGGGACGTGCGGCGCCAGGGCCAGATCATTGCGGCGGTGTGCAGTGGCTGGATCTTAAAAAGGAGCCCGTGGGCCGTTGAAGCCGGTGATGCTGCGCTGGCTGTTGATGCTGTTGCCCTTTGCCCTCTGGGGCACCGCCATGGCGGCGATGAAGCCGCTGTTGGCGGGGGCTGGCCCCCTCACCCTGGCCTGGCTGCGGCTGTTGCCCGCCGGTGCTGTGCTGTTGCTGGCGGCCCAGTTGTGGCGCGGTGGCCTGGCGGTGGACCGGCGGGATTGGGGCTGGTTGTTGCTGTTCGCCCTGGTGGATGCCACCGCCTTCCAGGGGCTGTTGGCCCGGGGCCTGGGGGGCACCGGTGCCGGCCTGGGCTCGGTGCTGATCGATTCCCAGCCGCTGCTGGTGGCGTTGCTGGCCCGCAGCCTGTTTGGTGAGGCGATCAACCCGGTGGGCTGGTTGGGGTTGCTGCTGGGGCTGCTGGGAATCCTCTGCCTGGGGCTGCCGGCTCCCGTGCTGCGGCAGTGGTGGCTGATGGGGCCGGAGGCCCTGGGGGAGCGGGCCTGGAGCCATGGGGAGCTGTGGATGCTGGCGGCCGCCCTGGCCATGGCGGTGGGCACCGTGATCAGCCGCTACGCCTGCCGCCACAGCGATCCGGTGGCGATCACCGGCTGGCACATGCTGCTGGGGGCCCTGCCCCTGCTGCTGGCGTCGCTGCTGGCTCCGCTGCTCAATCCCGCCGCCCCAGGGGCCTGGCCCCAGTGGGATGGGGCCGCCTGGGGCCTGATGGCCTATGCGGCCCTGCTGGGCAGTGCCCTGGCCTATGGCCTGTTCTTCTGGTTTGCCAACCAGGGGGAGCTCACCAGCTTCACGGCCCTCACCTTCCTCACCCCCGTGTTTGCCCTGCTCTGTGGGGTGGTGCTGCTGGGGGAGCAGCTGCGGCCGCTGCAGTGGCTGGGGGCGGCCCTGGCGCTGCTGAGTGTGGTGTTGATCAACCGCCGCGCCTCCCTGTGGCAGCCGGCCCCTGATCCCCTGCCGGTGGAGGGGGCCCCGTGAAGCTGCTGGTGGTGGCATCGCCCCTGGGCCCCCTGGGGAGCGGCGCCGGGGGGGGCGTGGAGCTCACCCTGGCCAACCTGGTGGCGGGGCTGCTGCAGCGGGGGCATCGGGTCACCGTGCTGGCGGCCGAAGGTTCGGCGTTGCCGGCGGATGCCGCCGCCGCCGAGCTGTGGACGTGCCCCGGCAACCCCCAGGCCAGCATTCAGCACCAACCGCGGCAGGGGCCGATCACGATTGCCGCCGATGGCCTGCTGCCGCGGCTGTGGCGGCGGGTGCTGGCGGAGGGGCCGGCGGCGGGGTTCGACGCCGTGGTCAACCTCAGCTCCGATTGGCTGCCCTTCTGGCTCACGCCCACCGCACCGCTACCCCTGTTTCACCTGGTGAGCATGGGGTCGGTGCATGGGGCCCTCGACCAGGAAATCGCCGCGTTGGCCCAGTGGGATCAGCGCCGCCTGGCCTTCCACAGCCGCAGCCAGGCCGCCGACTTTGCCCTGCCCGAGGCCCCCGTGGTGGTGGGCAATGGCTTTGACCTTCAGGCCTATCGCTTCTGCGGCCAACCCGATCCCCTGCTGGGGTGGGTGGGGCGCGTGGCGCCGGAGAAGGGCCTCGAGGATGCGGCGGCGGCGGCCGCCCAGCTGGGCCTGCCCCTGGCGGTGTGGGGCCTGATGGAAGACCCGGCCTACGCCGCTGCGGTGGAGGCTTCGGTGCCCGCCGGCACGCTGCAGTGGCGCGGCTTCCTCCCCACCGCGGAGCTGCAGGGGCAACTGGGGCGCTGCAGGGCCCTGCTCAACACGCCCAAGTGGAACGAGGCCTACGGCAACGTGGTGGTGGAGGCCCTGGCCTGCGGGGTGCCCGTGGTGGCCTACCGGCGCGGAGGTCCAGGGGAGTTGGTGCAGCCCGGAGTCACCGGCGACCTGGTGGAGCCCGACGACCGCGAGGCCCTGGCGGCGGCGGTGGGGCGGGTGGATCGGATTGACCGGGCCGCCTGCCGCCGCTGGGTGGAGCAGCACGCCTCCCGGGAGGTGCTGGCGCAGCGGATCGAGGCCTGGCTGCAGGTGGGCTTGGGGCGCCCTTGACCATCGGCGATAGGGTCAGCGCCGGACGCCTGCCCCCGTGACCGACCCCAGCACCCTTGGCCTTGGCTGGCCCCGGCTGTCCCGCCGCCAGGGCTTGGTGCTGCTGGTGGTGCTGCTGCTGGGGTTGGCCCTGTTTGTGTGGCGGGTGGGCAGCATCGGCCTGGTGGATGAGACCCCGCCGCTGTTTGCCGCCTCCGCCCGGGCCATGGCTCGCACCGGCGACTGGCTTACCCCCCGGGTCAATGGCCTGCCGCGGTACGACAAGCCCCCGCTGGTGTACTGGCTGATGGGCCTCGGCTATGCCCTGCCGGGGCAGGGGCTCTGGAACCCCCTCGGCAGCTGGGCCGCCAACCTGCCGTCGGCCCTCAGCAGCGTGGCCATGATGCTGCTGCTCACGGCCACGCTGCTGCGCTGGCCCCAGCCGGCCGTCGCCCCCGTGGCTCCGGCCCTGCGCACCATCACGGCGGTGAGCGCGGCCCTGGCCTTCGCCCTCTCGCCGCTGGTGTTGCTCTGGAGCCGCATGGCGGTGAGCGACGCCTTGTTTAGTGCCCTGCTGGGGGCTGCGTTGCTGCTGTTCTGGTGGCGTTATGCCGGCGCCCGGGCCTGGTGGGCCGGCTGGCTGTTGCTGGGGCTGGCGGTGTTGGCCAAGGGGCCGGTGGCGGTGGTGTTGGTGGCCCTCACCCTGCTGCTGTTTGCCGGTCTGCAGCGGGATGGCCGCGGCCTGCTGCAGCGGTTGCGGCCGCGGCCGGGGCTGCTGATCACCGCCGCGGTGGCCCTGCCCTGGTATGGCCTCGAGCTGCTGGTGGAGGGTCGCCCCTTCCTGCAGAGCTTTTTTGGCTACCACAACCTGCAGCGCTTCAGCGGCGTGGTGAACAACCACCTGCAGCCCTGGTGGTTTTTCGGCCCGGTGCTGGTGGTGGCCTCGCTGCCCTTCTCGCCGCTGCTGCTGGCGGGGCTCTGGCGCCATCTGCGTTGGCCCGCCCCGGCGGACGGCGCCCCCGCTCAATCCCTGGGGCGTTTTGCCGGCTGCTGGCTGCTGGCGGTGCTGTTGTTTTTCACCGTGGCCGCCACCAAGTTGCCCAGTTACTGGATCCCGGCCACCCCCGCCGCGGGCCTGCTGATCGCCCTGGCGGCCCAGGATCTGTTGGTGGTGCCCCCCGCCCGCGGCGGCCGCTGGTGGCGGCTCGCCACCCTGGCGTTGGTGGGGCTGCTGAGCCTGGGTTTGCTGCTCTCGGCCCGTTGGATCCCGTTGATCGTGGAGCCGGAGCTGCCCACCCTGCCGGCGGAGCTGATCGCCGGCGGCGCCGTGGTGCGCGGCGGCCTCTGTTTTGGTTTGGCCCTGCTGGCCGGCCTGCTGTTGTGGCGGGCTGCCCCCCGCTGGGGGCAGGCCTGGCTGCTGGCCCAACAGCTGGCCATGGGGCTGTTTGTGACCACCTCCCTGGTGCCGATGATCGGCCTCGGCGATCGCCTGCGTCAGCTGCCGGTGCGCCGCATCGCCGGCGCGGTGGTGCAGCGGCGGGCGCCGGCTGAGCCCCTGGCGATGGTGGGCATCCTCAAGCCCTCGCTGCACTACTACACCGAGCAGGTGGTGATCTACGAGGGGGTGCAGCCCAGTGGGCCCGCCAACCTGGCGGATCGGCTGTTGCGGGAGCACCGCCGCGGCCAGCACCCCAGCCCGGCCTCGGCCGGGGCCAGCCTGTTGCTGGTGATCGACCAGCGCACCGCCCTGCTGCCCCATTGGTCGGGCCTGGTGCACCAGCCCCTGGCTGCGGAGGGGTTGTATCGGCTGTGGCGCGTGCAGCGCACGGACCTGCAGCGTTGGGTGGACACCCTGCGCCGCCGCGGCCTGCCGGCGCCGGATTGGCAACGGCCCCGGCCGGAGCGTTACTGAAGGGAGGAGGGATCCCCCTGCGCGTCGGCCATGGCTTCCCGTTGGCAGAAGCTGCAGTGCCCCCAGCGTTGCAATTCACCGGCGGGCGACGGTCGCTGGCAACGGCCGCAGTGGGCCAGGCCAAACACATCGATGCGGCTGGGGTGCCGCTGCCAAACCCGGGCCTCCACGGCGGTGCCCGCCTCGGGCAGTGGAGCGGGCTGGTGCTGTTGAAACACCAGCTCCTTCACCCCGAAACCGGAGGCGCGCAGGGCCCCCAACAGCTGGTGCTTGTTGAAGCGCAGGGCCTGCAGCCACTGGGGTTGGCTGGCCCCCACCACCAGCCGCCCGCCCTGCAGCCGTAGGGGGCTGCAGTGGGGGGCGAGCTGGGGCCCGGCCAGCCGGGGCCACGCCTTCCACAGCGCCGCCAGCCCCGCATCCCCCTCCCACTGCCGCTGCACCGTGTCGAGGCAGCTGCCGAGGCCCTGCAGGGGGCTGCGGGGGGGCGGCAGCAACAGGTTCACATCCCCTTGCCGGCGGCTGCGGTTGGGTGGGGCGATGGCCATGGCGCGACCCTAGGGGAGGTGCGGCGATCCCGCTGCACCGTTTGGGGTTGAACTGGTTAGTCTCAGCGCCTGCCCCAACCCTGCATCCATGGGCTTTTTTGATCGGCTCAGCCGCCTGGTGCGCGCCAATGCCAATGCGGCGCTGACCCGGGCCGAAGACCCCGTCAAGATCCTGGATCAGTCGGTGGCTGACATGCAGGCCGACCTGGTGAAGCTGCGCCAGGCCGTGGCCACCGCCATCGCCAGCCAGAAGCGCATTCAGAACCAAGCCGAGCAAGCCGAGGCCCAGGCGGTCACCTGGTACGAACGCGCTGAGCTGGCCCTCAAAAAAGGGGAAGAAGACCTGGCCCGTGAGGCCCTGGGCCGGCGCAAAACCTGCCAGGACACCGCCACCGCCCTGACGGCGCAACTGCAGGGGCAGGCCGGCCAGGTGGAGCAGCTCAAGCGCAGCCTGGTGCAGCTGGAAAGCAAGATCGCCGAGGCCAAAACCAAAAAAGACATGCTCAAGGCCCGGGCCCAGGCGGCCCAGGCCCAGGAGCAGCTGCAGAGCGCCGTCGGCAGCCTCGGCACCAATTCGGCCATGGCCGCCTTCGAGCAGATGGAGGAGAAGGTGCAGGCCCTTGAGGCCCGCAGCCAAGCGGCCGCCGAGCTGGCCGGTGCCGATCTGGAGAGCCAATTCGCCGCCTTGGAGGGGGCCCCGGAGGTGGATGCCGAACTGGCGGCCCTCAAGGGCAAGCTGTCGGGCGCCGCCCCCACGGCCGCCTTGCCCGCCTCGGCCGCGGCCTCCGCCATGGAGCCGGTCACGGTGGAGGTGCAGCAGCCCGAGGTGGATGCCGAATTGGAGCAGCTCAAGCGCTCCATCGACAAGCTCTGAGCCGAGCGATCCTCCATACAATCCCTGCCGTCCCCACCACCGCGATGCCCGCCGCCGTGTCTGTCCTGCACCTGACCGATGCCAACTTCCAGGCCGAGGTGCTGGATGCTTCAACCCCTGTGCTGGTGGACGTGTGGGCCGAGTGGTGCGGCCCCTGCCGGCTGATGGCGCCGATGATGGATTGGGCCGCGGCCGAGTACGCCGGTCGGCTGGCGGTGGGCAAACTGGAGGCCGATCCCAACCCCGCCACCCGCGACAGCCTGCAGATCCAGGGGCTGCCCACCCTGATCCTGTTTCGGGGCGGCGTGGAGCTGGCCCGCCATGAGGGCGCCATGGCCAAGCCCATGCTGCAGGCCTTCCTGGATGCCCACCTCTGAACCCCATGCCCGCCGCTGAGGGGCTTGCGGACGGGCTGATCTCCGAGCGGGTTCGGGGCCTGGGCAGCGGCGTGTTTGCCCGCAACGACCGGCGCAAACAGGCCTATGCCGCGGCGGCGGCCGCCCAGGG
>CAWUND010000050.1:0-7455 GCA_963923815.1 uncultured bacterium | reverse complement strand
ACCTCTGGCAGCAGGACAGCGACGGCAACTGGCGCATCGACCCCGAGCGCGATGCGCTGCGGATGGCCAACCACACCCGCGTGTTCCACAGCCGCCCCAGCCGCGAAACGGTGCTGGAGGCGGTGAACAAGCAGTTCCAATCCGGCGAAGGCGCCATCCAGTTCGCCCCCGAGGCGATCGCCCGCTCCAACGCCGACCTGCTGCCCACCCCCGAGCTGCGGGCGGAGTTCATCGAGATCTACTGCGACCAGGGCCGTGAGGAGGCGGGCCGCTGGCTCACCACCCACCACCCCGAGATCAGCGCCAAGGAGCTGGAGCACCGCCTCGGCCGCTACGGCCTCAACCCCTGCGGCGAGATCCTCGGCGCCGATTTCCACTGCAACCTGGCGGAGATCCACCTCAACCGCATCGACCCCGACGACCTGGTGTCGCAGGAGGAGGCCTTCACCGCCGGTGGCTTGGCGGTGGCCTGCCTGCTCAACCACCGCTTTGAGGTGGAGCGCTACCGCCAGAGCCGCGCCTGGGATCCGATCGTGGGCGTGAGCTTCACCGGCCTGTTCGACTTCTTCGTGCACGCCTTCGGCACCCCCTGGCTGAAGTGGTGGGAAGCGGGCCGCCCCGACACCGAGGAGGGCCGCGCCTTCAAGGCCAAGGAGGCCGGCTACCTGAGCCGTTGGAAGGAGATCGTGAACCAGGCGGTGTGGGATTACTGCGACCGCCACGGCCTGCGCCGCCCCAACCGCTGCACCACCGTGCAGCCCGCCGGCACCAAGAGCCTGCTCACCGGCGCCTCCCCCGGCTGGCACCCCCCCAAGGCCCAGCGCTTCATCCGCCGCATCACCTTCCGCAAGAACGATCCGGTGGCCCTGGCCTGCATGGATTACGGCTACACGATCGTGCCGTCGCAGAGCGACAAGGATGAACTGGGCCGTCTGCTCGACGATCCGTTTGATCCCCGCTGCACCGAGTGGCTGGTGGAAATCCCCACCGAGGTGAGCTGGGCCAACATCCCCGGCGCCGATGCGGTGGAGATCAACAACTTCTCCGCCATGGCCCAGTTCGACTTCTACATGCAGGTGCAGCAGCACTACACGGCCCACAACACCTCGGCCACCGTGGAGTTCCGCGAGCACGAGATCGAGCCGCTGGCCGATGCCATCCACCAGGCGATCGACAACGGCCAGGGCTACATCTCCGCCGCCCTGCTGGCCCGCTTCGACGCCAACGCCACCTTCCCGCGGTTGCCGTTTGAGCCGATCGACCAGGCCACCTACGAGCAGATGCAGGCCGCGGTGGTGGAGCGCCGCCGCACCCACGATTTCTTCGAGGCCCTGCAGCGCTACGACGGCGGTGAACTGATGGAGGCCGGCCCCGCCGGCTGCGACTCCGACAAGTGCCTGCTGCCGCTGGCCAAGCCCGCCAGCTGATCCGTCGATGCTGCTGCGCGTTGCGCGAGCGCTGACGCTGCTGGCCCTGGCAACGGGGCCGGCCCAGGCCCAAGCGCAACCCACCACCGCCGACCCGACCCCATCGGTGGCCTGCCGCAGGGCAGACCTGGCGGAGCACCCCCTGCGCGACAGCCAGGGGGCGGCGCAGTTTTATTACGGGCTGCCGCTGGAGCTGCTGGATGCGGAGCAGCGCTCCTTCCTCGGCACTTTGTTTAAGGGGGCGGGGGGCTGCACGCTCACGGCCGGCGCCGCCAAGCTGGGCGGCCAACCCGGCACGCTGATCACCCTCACCTACGCCGATGGGCTGAGCCTGCAGGCCTTCTGCCAGGGCAGCGGCTTCAAGAGCTGCCAGGTGCGCTCCCGCCAGGGGGCTGAGCCGGCCTCAGCTTGGGCCCCCGGTGCGCTGCAGGTGATTCCGGCCAGCAAAGGCACTGGCGCCGCCCCGGCTTCCCTGGACACCGTGGAGATCGAGCTGGTGAGCGGTCAGCCCGGCAAGCTAAAGCAGCTGGGTGCCTTCCGGGCGCCGGCGCAGCTGCTGCAGGGTCAGCCGGAGCTCTGAGTGAGCAGGTCGAGGCTCACCGCCACCTGCTCGAGCAATTCACAGCAGCGGTCGTAGTGGCGCTCGGGGGCCAGGCTCACCGGCAGCGTCTCGATCAGGTCGGCCAGCTCACGGGTGCGCAGGGCCAGCAGGTTGGTGGAGAGGACAGCCATGGTTCCGTCGACCAACGGTCGTTTGCGCTACTCCAACCATGAAAGCCAGTCGCATTTGAGACCCATGCGACCCATGCAGGGGCGAAACGGCCGTGGGACACTGGTCTTGGCCCCAAGGGCCGGCCGCTGGAGGGGTGGTCGAGTGGTTGATGGCTCCGGTCTTGAAAACCGGCGAGGTGAAAGCCTCCGTGGGTTCGAATCCCACCCCCTCCGTTTTTCCCACCGAAGCCAGCCCCGGCGCTTCAGCAAGTTTTAAGACTGCTGCAACAGGGCTTTGGGGCACAACGGCAGCGATCGACACACTGATCCCGGGCCGGCGGCGCTTCGATGGCGGGGCTGATGCGATCCCCATGGCCTACGAACCCGGAACCAGCGCCTGCCGCGTGCTGATCGACAGCAAGGCCCAGCTCGAGCTGATGCTGCTCAACCTGGCCAAGCTGGAGAACACCGAATCGATCCGCCAGCAGCTGGTGGCGGTGTACAACCAGCTCGAGGAGCTCCACGACCAGCGCCGGCTGGAGCGCGGTTCCGATCTGGCCCCAGCGTTGCTCTAATCGGGGCAGTGTTGCCCCGGCCCCTGTGGCCCGCCGCCTCGGCGCCCTGGCGCTGCTGCTCACGCCCCTGGCCATTCCGATGCTGGGGGTGCAGCCGCAGGTGATCCAGCTCAAGCCCAACCAACCCATCCTCAGCGCCGATGCCCAGCTCAAGGCCCAGGGCTGGCGGCCGGCGGGCGAGCCCGGCCTGCAGCCGTTTGAACGGGAGCTCGCGGGCAATCAGCTGCCCAGCCTCAGCGGCTGCTCCGGCACCGGCGCCGGCTTCTGCCGCTACGACTACCGGCGCGGTCGCCAACGGCTGGAGGTGATCACCGTGGCGGGTCCAGATGGCATGGGCCTGGTGCAGCGCTGGCTGGAGGCCCCAAACTTGGCCGAGTGACAGCCGCCACCGCTTCGCGGTGAACCCATGCTCTTCGACAACGACAAACGGCCGCCCTGGCTCAACTGGCTGTTCCTGGGGATCTTCCTGTGGAGCTCCTGGCAGCTGGCGGGCATGTGGTTTAGCCAGCTGCACGGCGGCTGACCCAACAACCAATCCCCGTTAGCGGCGCGGTTTGGCGGGGCGGGCCGGCGGCTTCGGAGGCGCAGGGGCCAGCAGGGCCCGCACCAGCCGCACCAAGCCGGCCACCAGCAGCAGCAGCGCCAGCAGGGCCAGGGCCACCAACAGCAGCACCCCCAGCAGCTGCAGCACCCCGGCCAGCAACTGCGACAGGCCACCGATCAGGTGGCCCAGGGCGGTGCTCAGCAGCAGCAGGCTGTCGAGGTCGATCAGCTCCGGCAGCTGCAGCAGCAGCACCAGCAGGCCGATGCCACCGGCCATCAGCAGCAGGGCCTCGAGGATCTTGCGGGAGCGGGGCGGCTGACGGCGGCGGCGGAACACCGTGCGCTCCCCCTGGGGGTTGGAGCGCCCGCCGCGCACCACCTGCAACCGATCGCGACGGCTCATGGCTCCAAGCGGTAGCCGGCTCCGTTCATCCAGCGCTCAAACTCCACCAGCACCAGCTCGTTGGGGCAATCCACCAGGCTGAGGTCGCCCACGCTGCAATCCCCCTGGCCGCCGTGGTGCAGGGAGAGGTGGAAGTCGCTGCCGCTGAGGCCGCACACCTCCGGATCGCTGCGCACCACCACATCCAGGCAGGCCCCCAGGCGAATCACGCGGCGACGGAGCTCAGACCAGGTCAAGGACGTCATGGCGTCGAAGCCAGTGTGGAGGGGATGGGGCGCGCGTCAACCTCCGCGCTGAGGCGAGGAGACAGCGCTGGGGGTGGCCGCCGGTGCACTGCCGGGCCGCTGCTGCAGGGGCAGCAGCGACGCCACCACCGCCGACAGCACCAGCACCCCCAACCCCACCAGCGGTGCAGCGATGCGTTGCGCCAGCGGTTGGCGGTTGCGCAGCTCGCGGCGGCGCAGCGGCTGCAGGGGCGGCTGCTCAAACGGCAGCGCAATGCGCGGATCGAGCCGCAGCTGATCGAGGCAGCGCACCAAATCCGCCAGCTCGGCATCGTCGAGCAGCAGGCTGAGCGGCGGGGTGTCGGGCTGGCTGCTGCGCAGCTCCAGCTGGTGGCGACCGGAGTGGGGGGCCATCGCCACCGGATCACTGTCGGCGCCGCAGGTGCGGGGCACGCCGCTCAGCAGCTGGCGGGCGTAGGGCAACACCGCGGCCACCATCGCCTGCAGGTGCTCACGCTTGCCCTCCAGCTCCGTGTGGCCGGCCAGATCGAGGCTGAAGCCCGTGAGGATGCCGATGGTTTGATCGCCCTGGCCGGCGGACAAATCCGGCAGACCCTCCACCTGCAGGCGGCAGCTGGTTTGTTCGTAGCGGTTGGTGAGTTTCATCGCGATCCAGCTCAGGCCACAGGGTCCATCAGGGAGGCCTTGAGCCGCTCAAAGCCGCCGGGGCCGGCGCTCAGGGCCAGGGCCTGGATCAGCTCGCGGCTCAGGCTGGGGCCCAGCTGCGGATCCAGCAAGCGCTGCACGCCGCCACGGCGCAGGTTGAAGCGCTCCTTGAGCAGCTCCGCCAGGCGGCCCTCAAACAGCTGCCAGCGCTGGGCGCTGAGCTGGGGGGGCTCCGCCGTGGAGAGCAGGCTGCGCAGCATCGGATAGAGGCGATCCGCCAGGGCGGTGCAGATGCGGATCAGGGCATCGCTCTCCGCCGCGGTGGGCAGGTCGCGGCGGCTGGTGCGCCGCAGGGGGTTGCTGCAGCGGCGCTTCCACAGCTCCACCCGGTTGGGCAGCAGATCGGTGAAGCCCATCTCCTCGCTCAGCCACACCATCGCCTCACCGCCGTTGAGATCGAGGGCTTCGGCGCACAGGAGCATCAGGTCGAGGCGCTCGAGGCCCCGCCTAGGCAGGGGGCGCTGGGGGTGCGATGGGGCATCGGGCATGGCTGCGATACTGCCAGCTGCGGCCCCGATCCGTCGACCATGCCAGCCATTGATCTGCATGAGCACGTGCGGGCGATCCCCGACTTCCCCAAGCCCGGGATCCTGTTCCGCGACATCACGCCGCTGATGCGCAGCCCATCGGCCTGGCAGGAGGTGATGCGGCAGATGGGGGCGGTGTGTGAGCGGCTGCAACCCGATTTGATCGTGGGCATCGAATCGCGGGGCTTCATCGTGGGCACCGCCCTGGCCACCGCCCAGGGCATCGGCTTCAGCCCCGTGCGCAAGCCCGGCAAGCTGCCCGGCACCGTGATCGGCGTGGATTACAGCCTCGAATACGGCACCGACCGCCTCGAAATCCTCCCCGACGGCTTCGAAAACCGGCCGCGGGTGCTGATCGTCGACGACCTGCTCGCCACCGGCGGCACCGCCGCCGCCTGTGCCGAGCTGGTGCAGCGGGTGGGGGGTGAGCTCTGCGGCTTCGCCTTCATCGTGGAACTGGCCGACCTGGCGGGCCAAGCCAAGCTGCCCAGCGGCGTGCCCGTGGATTCGCTGCTCGTTTACTAAGCCGGCTCCGGCGGTGCCTCCTGCAGCGCCTGCCAGCTCCAGAGCTGATCGAGCTGCTCCACGCTGATCAACCCGAAGCGCCACAGCACCGCCGGCAGCGGCGCCTGCTCCAGCTGGCACTGCTTGAGGCCCAGCTCGATGGCGTTGTCGCTGAGGCCCAGGTCTTGCCGCAGGTAGCGCAGCAGGGCATCGGCGGGTTGGGGCTGGGGTGAGCTGCTGATCACCATGGCCGCCATGCTGCTCAGCCCAGCGGCAGCCGGCAAGGGCCGAGGGTCATGGCCCCCAGGCTGAGGCACCGCAGCCAACGCCAGCGGGCCAGGGCCGCCAGCGCCAGCCGCCGCAGCGGCAACAGCAGCGGCAAACGGTTGGAGAAGATCCGCACCAGGGCGTCGGTGGCCAGCAGCACCAGCAGGATGTCGAGCCAGCGGCGGCGGGCATAGCGGCCCGGCAGGCGCCGCACCCCCAGGCGGCCGGCGCTCACCAGGGCGGCCAGCCGCCCCAGCTCCTGCACATCGCGCCAGCAGAGGTTGAGCCCCTGGCCCCCCACCGGATGGGAGCGGTGCGCCGCCTCCCCCACCACCACCAGCCGCCCGCGCCGCAGCGGCCAGGCCACCTCCAGCGCCACGGGGAAGGCGCGCGGCTGATCGAACAACACCTCCGGCTGCAGCCGCTCCGGTAGGGCGGCGCTGAGGGCCTCCACAAACGCCACCGGCTCCAGCTGCTCCAGCCGCCGCAGGCGATCGATCGGCGCACTCCACACCAGCTGGAAGGCCTCCCCCCCCAGGGGCAACACCGCAAACGGCCCCTCGGGGCGAAACAACTCCCAGGCCTGATCCGGCGCGGAGCCCCGCAGGCCCACCTGCACCGTGAGGCAGCCCTGGCGGTAGGGGCGGCTCCACTGGTGAATCCGGGCGGCCCGGCGGCTGGGGGAGCGGTGCCCATCGGCCGCCACCACCAGATCCATGCCGGCCTCGCGCTGGGGCTCCTGGCCCAAACAGGCCTCAATCGCGGGTTGCTGGGCCACGGCCGCCAGCAGCACCTGCATCAGGGGGGCGTGCTGCAGGATCCAACCCACGGCCGGGTCACCGGCGGCAGCGGCATCAGGGGGCAGGTCGGCGCCCCGGAAGCTCACCTGATCGCCCGTGGCCCGGTCGCACAGCTCCAGGCTGCGGAAGGGGGCCAGGTGCGGCGCCAGCGGCCGCCACAGATCCAGCTGCTCCAGCAGCTCACGGCTGGAGTGGGTGAGGGCATAGGCGCGGCTGCGCTCGGCCAGGGCGGCGGCGCTGAGGGGATCGCAGAGCTGCACCCGCCAGCCCGCCTGGGCGAGGGCCAGGGCCGCCAGCGCCCCGGTGGGGCCGGCTCCGAGCACCTGGGCCCGTGGCGCTGAGGAAGGCACGGGGCCCAACGGCAGACACAAAAAAACCGCAGCACGATTCTGTGCTGCGGTTGGGGGTGGGTGCGGCCGCGGCCGCCGGGCAATCAGCCCAGGCCCAGCAGACCGTGGGTGAACGACTCACCACCCAGGGCCAGTTCGGTGGCCAGCAGGGCGATGAAGCCGAGCATGGCCAGACGGCCGTTCAGCTTTTCAGCGCGGTCGTGGAAGCCCCAGCCGTTGTCGGCATCCACCACGAGCATGCGGGGCTCGCTGGCGAAGGCGTTGAGGCGGCCGCCATCTTCTTCGGTGACGGTGGCACCACGGATCACGGTGGGGGCAGCGGGGTTGGCCTGAACCATGGGGGGCTCCTGCGGAATGACCGAATTGTAACGCAAGATTAAGCGATGTAACACCCGCGT
>CAWUND010000049.1:0-7579 GCA_963923815.1 uncultured bacterium | reverse complement strand
TCCTGGCTCCAGGCGTCGATGCCGCCGGCCACGTTGATGCCCTCGATGCCGTGGCGCTTCAGGGCGATCAGGGCCTTGGCGCTGCGGCCCCCCAGCTTGCAGTGGGCGTAGAGGGTTTTGCCAGCGGCCAGCTCGCGCACCCGCTCCACGGCGGTGCCGTTTTCGATCTGATCCAGCGGGATCAGTGTGGCGCCGGGGATCACGGCGATCTCCGCCTCGGGCGGGTTGCGCACGTCGATCAGCGCGATGCCGCTGGTGTCGCCATCGAGAAGGGCCTTGAGCTCGCCCACGCTGATGCTGTCCACGGCGCCGGCCTCCTCCTGGCCGGGGGCGCTGCCGCCCACGCCGCAAAACTCCTGGTAGTCGATCAGCTTGTCGATCACCGGGCGCTCCGGGTTGGGCCGCAGCTTGAGCTCGCGGAACTTCATGCCCAGGGCGTCGAACAGCAGCAGACGGCCGCTGAGGGTGGTGCCGATGCCGGTGATGATCTTCACCGCTTCGGTGGCTTGGATCACGCCAATGATCCCGGGCAGCACCCCCACCACGCCGCCCTCGGCGCAGGAGGGCACCATGCCCGGCGGCGGCGGCTCGGGGAAGAGGTCGCGGTAGTTGGGGCTCTCGGCATCCAGGTTGAACACCGTGGCCTGGCCCTCAAAGCGGAAGATCGAGCCGTACACGTTGGGCTTGCCCAGCAGCACGCAGGCGTCGTTCACCAGGTAGCGGGTGGGGAAGTTGTCGGTGCCGTCGCAGACGATGTCGTACGGGCGAACGATCTCCAGCGCGTTCTCGCTGCTGAGCGCCGTTTCGTAGAGATCCACCTGGCAGTGGGGGTTGATCTCGAGGATGCGCGCCTTGGCCGATTCGATCTTCGGTTTGCCCACCCAGCTGGTGCCGTGGATCACCTGCCGCTGCAGGTTGGAGTGGTCCACCACATCGAAATCCACGATGCCGATGCGGCCCACCCCGGCGGCCGCCAGGTAGAGCAGCAGCGGTGAGCCCAGGCCGCCGGTGCCCACGCACAGCACCGAAGCGGCCTTGAGCCGCTTCTGCCCCTCCATGCCCACCTCCGGCAGGATCAAGTGGCGCGCAAAACGGGCCACCTCATCGGGGCTGAGCGCGATGCCGGTGGTGTCGGGGGGAAGCATGGAGGCGGGGCGGCGTGCGATCCGGCTCCCTACTCTCCCAAATCCCCGGCCAGCAGCTCCAGGGGCAGCGGCTCCGGGGCCGGGCCCGCGGGCGCCTCGGCTTCCGGCAGCCACCAGGCCCGCAGCGGGGTGGCTTCCGCCGCCAGGCCGCTGCGGATCAGCATCAAGGTGGGCCCCAGGCAGAGCTCACGGTCGCTGCGGGATGGCACCGCCGCGCTGCTGGGGTGGCTGTGGGCGGCCCCCAACACCTGCAGGCCCCGCTCGCGCCCCCACCGCTGGGCCAGCAGCTGCTCGCGCGGGTCGAGCTGGAAGTGGCGGGTCCGCTCGACGGCGGGCTCCCAGCGGTTGCAGCAGGGCCAGATGGCTTGCACCTGCAGATCCTGGCCGCGGCGGTTGCCGAGCACCAACGCGCAGCCCTCGGCGGGGCCCTCGGCCAGCACGGTGCGCTCCAAAACGATCAGGCAATGCCCACTGAGGAGCACGCGCTCTGGCGTTGATGCACCCACACCGATACCTTATGCCGAAGTCAACCCGGCCCATGCCCACCCTGATGACCGACGAGACCACCGATCTGAAGGATCAGGCCAGCAGCGGCGGCGACGAGGCCGGCGCCAGCTTCACCGAGCGCTACAGCGAAGTGCTCACCAAGGTGAATGAAACCCTCGACAAGGTCGATTGGGGCCAGATGGGCCGCATCGGCAAAGGCGTGGGCGTGCTGGTGGTTGTGATCGTGGCCCAGGTGCTGATCAAGGGCGTGATCGACACGATCAACCTGCTGCCCGTGGTGCCCGGCCTGCTGGAGCTCCTGGGCCTGGTGGTGGTGGGCCAGTGGAGCTGGCAAAACCTCACCACCAGCGACAAGCGCTCGGCGGTGATCACCAAGGTGCAAACCCTGCGCAAGGAATACCTGGGCTGAGCCCAGGCCCTACCCCAGAGGGCTTCAGGCCGTCAGCGTCAACAGGGTGTTGATGCTGGCGGCCGATTGCTGCCAGTAGCCGCCGCCAAACAGATTGGCGTGGTTGAGCCGGTGATACAGGTTGTAGAGCTCGACCCGTTGCCGGTGACCCGGCGGCAGGGGCCACGTGGCGTTGTACCCGGCAAAGAAGCTGCTGGGAAACCCGCCAAACAGTTGGGCCATCGCCAGATCCACCTCGCGGTCGCCCCGGTACACCGCCGGATCAAACAGGGCCCCGCCGCCCCCCTGCAGCAGGGCGGCATTGCCGCTCCAGAGGTCGCCGTGCACCAGGCAGGGATCGGGGTGATGGCCCTCCAGCCAGGCCGGCAACTGCTTCAGCAGCGCGTCGGCCCCGGGGAGGCGATGGCCTGAATCCGCGGCCCGTTGCAGCTGGGGAGCCAGCCGCCGCTGCAGGAAGAAGTCGGCCCAGTGGGCCAGCCAGCCATTGGCCTGGGGCCCGGACCCGATGAAGTTGTCGCGCCCCCAGCCGAACCCCTGAGCGGGCAGCTCCAGGCTGGCGCGATGCAGCTGGGCCAGCTGGGCCCCCAGGTGCCACCAGGGGGCATCACCGGTGCCGCCCCCGCCGCCCGGGCCCCGCTGCAGCTCCAGCCACTCCAGCACCAGCACCGCCTCGGCGGCGGTCTGCCCCACCGCCAGGGGGCGGGGGATGCGCAGCGCCGTTGCGGCCTGGTGCAGCGCCGTGAGCCCATCGGCCTCCGCCTCCAGCACCGGCAGCAGGGAGGGCCGGTTGGTTTTGGCGAACAGGCGCCGCCCATCCGCCAAGTGCAGCTCCCAGGCCCGGTGGATGCAGCCACCCCCCACCGGCCGCTGCCCCTTCAGCTCCACCCCGAGCTGCTGCCGCAGCCAGATCGCGAGGGGCTCGCTCGCCTGCTGCACGGGGGAGCCGGCCACGCGCCGGGGCTGGGGCGCTGCCAGCATGCCGCCAGATAGGGGCGCCATGGCGGAGCGTTGCGATGTGGCCGTGCTGGGGGGTGGCATCGCCGGCCTCACGGCGGCGGCCCTGCTGGCGGCGGATGGCCTGGAGGTGGTGCTGCTGGAGGCCCACAGCCAGAGCGGCGGCTGCGCGGGCACCTTTCGGCGTGGGCCCTACACCTTCGATGTGGGGGCCACCCAGGTGGCCGGCTTTGAACCCGGCGGCATCCACCGCCGCCTGATGCAGCACTTCGGCCTGCCGCTGCCCGCGGCCACCCCCCTCGACCCCGGCTGCAGTGTGTGGCTGGCGGGGGAGACGGCGCCGATCCAGCTGTGGCGCGATCCCCAGCGCTGGCGCGAGGAGCGCCGGCGCCAGTTCCCCGGCAGTGAGCGGTTCTGGAGCCTCTGCGCCCAGCTGCACCGCAGCAGTTGGGCCTTCGCCAGCCGCGACCCGGTGCTGCCCCCCCGCAACCCGTGGGACTGGCGCCAGTTGCTGGCAGCCCTCGACCCCGGCGTGATCGCCAGTGGCCTGTTCACCGCCGCCACGGTGGCCGACCTGCTCACCCTCTGCGGCTGTGGCGGCGATGGCCGCCTGCGGCGCTTCCTCGATCTGCAGCTGCGCCTCTACTCCCAGGAGCCCGCCGCCGGCACGGCGGCGCTCTATGGCGCCACCGTGCTGGCCATGGCCCAGGAGCCGCTGGGGTTGTGGCATCTGCAGGGGTCGATGCAAGCCCTGTGCACCGCCCTCGAGCGGGCCCTGGCCGCGGCGGGGGGGCAGCTGCGGCTGCGGCACCGGGTGCAGCGGCTGCGGCGCCAGGGGGGCGGTTGGCTGGTGCAGGGCAGCGGGCCGGCCCAGCGCCCCTTTGCCCTGCAGGCCGATCAGCTGGTGTGCAGCCTGCCGCCGCAGCTGCTGCCGGAGCTGCTGGAGGATCCGCCGCCGCCTGGCTACAGCCAGCGCCTGGGGAGCTTCCCCGATCCCTCCGGTGCCCTGGTGCTCTACGGCGCCGTGGAGCGGGATCGCCTGCCCCCTGGGCTGGGGCTCCATGCCCAATTGGAATGGCAGAGCCCCGGCAGCCTGTTTGTGTCGCTCAGTGCTGAGGGGGACGGCCGCGCCCCGGCGGGGCAGGCCACCGTGATCGCCAGCGTGTTCACGCCCGCCCGGCCCTGGTTTGGCCTGGAGGAGGCCACCTACCAGCGGCGCAAACAGCAGGCCCTGGAGGGGATGCAGGCGGGATTGCAGCAGCTGTTGGGGCTGGCCCCCGCCGATTACCACCACGTGGAGCTGGCCACCCCCCGCGGGTTTGCCGGCTGGACCGGTCGCCCCTTTGGATTTGTGGGGGGGCTGGGGCAGCACCCCAGCCGCTTCGGCCCCTTCGGCCTGGCCAGCCGCACCCCCCTGCCCGGCCTGTGGCTCTGCGGCGATGCCATCCACCCCGGTGAGGGCACCGCCGGGGTGAGCCTTTCGGCGTTCAACGCCTGCCGCCAACTGCGGGCCGCCCAAGGGGCGGAGCTGCGCCTGCGCGGCTAGAGAAACTCCGGCCGCTGCCCCTGGCAGCGGCTGAGGCGCCCCTCCAGCTCCCCCCAGCGTTCCTGCTGCACCAGCTGCTCAAGCCCCTCCAGTTGCTGGCGGTACTGGCCCAGGGCCGTCAGCACCGCTTCGCGGTTGCTGCGGGCCATCAGGGTGCCCAGGGCCGGGTTGCCGCCACCGATGCGGCTGGTGTCGGCAAAGCCGCTGGAGGCCAATTGCTTGGCCAGCTCGGCTGTGGCCGTGTCGGCCTCGCTCGCGGCCGCCTCCAGCAGCGCGGCGCTCACGAGCACCGGCATGTGGGAAATCAGGGCCACCGCGCGGTCGTGTTGTGCGGCCTCGCAGCAGAGCCACTGGGCCCCCACCAGCTGGGCCAGCTGCCCCACCTCGGCGAGGGCATCGGGGTCGGTGTCCGCCGCGGGGGTGGCCACCCAGGGGCGGCCGGCAAACAGCCCGCCCACGCCCGCCTCCACGCCGGCCTCCGCCGTGCCCGCCATGGGATGGCTGGCCACAAACCGGCCATGCCATTGGTGCCAGCGCTCCAGCACCGGTGCTTTCACGGAGCCCACATCGGTGACCACCGCCTGCGCGGGCAGCGCCGCCCGCAGCTCCGCGGGGGGATCCAGCAGCCGGTCGAGGGGGAGGGCCAGCACGATCAGCCCGCAGGGCTGCAGCACGGCGGGGTCGGTGTCCACCGTGGTGGCCAGGCCCCGTTGGCGGGCGCGCTCCGCGGTGCTGGCGCGGTGCACCAGGGCCCGCACCTCCAGGCCCTGCTGGCGCAGGTCGAGCCCCAGGGAGCCGCCGATCAATCCGAGGCCCACGATCCCCACGGGGCGATCGCGCCAGCTGGTGGTCATGGCTGAACAGTGCGCTGGAGCCAGCTTCCTACGATTCGCGGATGTTGGAAGCCCGCGCCCACCAACAGCTCAAGCACCTGCTGCGGCAGGAGGGTGACGCGCGCTGGCCCCATCACCTCACCCTGAGCCGCTTGGTGGCCCGCAGCCTGCGCCGTGGGGACCAGACCCTGGTGCGCTTGGCCCCCGGCAGCGACCCCAGCTGGCTCTTGGGGCTGCTGGTGCCCCTGGCCCTGCATGACGGGCCCGTGGCCTTGCTGGTGAGCCCGGCGCTCCGGCAACGGTTGCTGCAGGTGGAGCTGCCGCGGTTGGAGGCCGTGGGGCTGAGCTTGCCCTGTTGGGAGGGGCCCAGCGCCCCCGAATCCGCCCGCCTGTGGCTGGTGCAGCACGATCAGCTGCTGGCCGCCTGGCACGCCGGTGCCCTGGCGGATCGCCAGCTGGTGATCCCCGAGGGGGAGTTGCTGCAACCGCTGCTGCGCCAGGCCCTGGGGGTGGTGATTGACACCCCCCACTGGGAGCAGCTGCGGCGCACGCTGCCGGCGGCCTCCGCCAGCATCCTGCAGTTGCACGAACGCCTCAGCCGCCGCGTGCTGGCGCGCCCCTGCGGCCCCCAGCAACGGGTGGCGATCAGCGCCGAGGAGGAGGCGCCCTTGCGGCAGTTGTTGGCGGTGCTGGCGCCCCTGCCGGACCCCTGGCCCGCCTGGTTGGCCAGTGGCGGCGACGGCTGGACCAGTTGGGCCCAGGTCACCCCGGCCCTGTTGCAGTGGCAATGGCACCGCCAGCCCCTCGATCCCCTGGCGGTGGTGAGCGATCTGTTGGCGTGCCGTGGGGTGGTGCTGGTGGGGCCTTGGCCCCAGGGGGTGGCGCCCCTGCCGGGGTTCCGCCCGGCGGTGGAGGTGGCCCTGGCGGACCCGCCGCTGCTGGATCCGCTGCCCCTGTTCGCGCCGCCAGCCCAGGCCCTGCCCAACGCGCCCCACTACCCCAGCCATCTGCTCGATCAGTGCCGCCGCCTGGTGCTGGGGCAGTCGGGGTTAACCGTGGTGCTGCTCGACGATGAGGGCTTGCGGCTGGGGCTCACCAGCGCCTTGGCGGCGGAGTTCGGTTCGCGGGTGGGCCATGAGCTCACCGCTCCGGAGAGCAATGGCGTGCTCTGCTGCAGCTGGGGATGGTGGCTCGAGCACCAGCAGCGGCTGCCCCTGCCCTGCCAGCTGGTGGCGGCCACCCTGCCCATCGCCAGCCTGGAAGATCCCCTCACGGCCGCGCGGGTTGCGGCCCTGCGCAGCCAGGGCCGTGATTGGTTTCGCGAGTTGCTGCTGCCCGAAGCGCTGGGGCGCCTGCAGCAGGCGGTGGCCGGCGTGCGCCGCAACGGTGGACGCCTGGCGGTGCTGGATGGGCGGCTGCGGCGCCGCGGCTGGGGGCGCCAGGTGCTGGAGGCGCTGGAGCCGTGGGTGGATCTTCCCCGGTTGCGGCCGAGCTAGCCCCCCTTAGCCTGGCGCCTGCTGTGATCAGGAGCCGATGGGAGAGGCCAAGCGCCGCGCTGAGCAGGGGTTGCCTGCGCGCCCCAAGCCTGCCAAAGCCGCCCCCAAGGACACCTCCCCCCGCATCACCCCCTGGCTGCCGCTCACCCAGCGCCAGGGGGAGCGATTTGTGGAACTCACCACCCGCGGCGCCTGGATCGGCATCGGCGCCCTGGTGGTGTTCTGGGTCACCGTGCGCTTCATCGGCCCCGCCGCCGGTTGGTGGTCGCTGGCTGACGGCTGACGGCTGCCTCTCGACAGTTGGCGCGGCAGAGCGGGTATTTCTACTCACGCAAATCTGAAGAAAACCTTAGAGTTGCGTCACCGTTTGCGCGATGGCCGATGTTTGCGCGTCTTGCTGAGCACTACCGCACCGTTGTGGCCGACCTGGTGATGAGCCTGCGGGCCCTCGCCGATGGACTGCAGCGCCAGGGTTTGGCCGCCACCTGTTATGTCTGCGGCGACGAGCTTCAGGGCCAGGGCGCATCGTTTGTGGCCGACCTGGGTGATGGCCACATGGTGCGTTTTCTGGTGTCGGATTACGGCATCAGCTGGGTGGAATCCCGCAACGGCCACGAGCTGGTGAAGCTCGAAGGCGCCGAGGCCATCGCCGAGCTGGCGCGCCTCGCCGAGAGACTCAATCCCTCGGC
>CAWUND010000048.1:0-7621 GCA_963923815.1 uncultured bacterium | reverse complement strand
AGATCAGGGGGCTCAGCCATCGCTGCGGGCGCTGGGAACACCGGCGCAGGCGGCGCCGGCCGGGGCGATGCAACAGGGGTGGCATTTCACCTCTGTGGATCGTGGATGGGCCGATGTTGGCACGCTGCAGCGGGGCGGCCCTGGTGGGGCTGGAGGCGGTGGAGGTGGCCGTGGAGGTGGACATTGCCCCTGGCCTGCCGGGGCTCCAGATCGTGGGATTGGCGGATGCGGCGGTGCAGGAATCGCGGGAGCGGGTGCGGGCGGCCCTGCGCAACAGCGGGCTGCGGCCGCCGCTGACGCGGGTGGTGGTGAGCCTGGCTCCGGCAGACCTGCGCAAGCAGGGGCCCGCCTTTGATCTGCCCATCGCCCTGGCCGTGTTGGCCGCCAGTGGCCAGCTCAACCCATCGCTGCTGCAGGGAATCTGGTGCGCCGGCGAGCTGGGGCTGGGCGGGGCGCTGCGGCCGGTGCGCGGCGCCCTCTCCCTGGCCCTGGCCGCCCGGCAGCACGGGGCCAGGGCCCTGCTGCTGCCGGCAGCCAACGGGGCGGAGGCGGCCCTGGTGGAGGGGCTGCCGGTGTGGCCCGCCGCGGCGTTGGAGGAGGCCCTGGCCCTGCTGCGCAGCCCGCCCACGGGCCTGGCGCCCCGGCTGCAGGGCCAGGCGCTCGGCGGTGACCCCGCCATCGACCCCGGCGACGGCGGCCGCGACCTGGCGGAGGTGCAGGGGCAGCCCCATGGCCGGCGCGCCCTGGAGATTGCGGCCACGGGGCAGCATCACCTGCTGCTGGTGGGTCCCCCGGGCAGCGGCAAGACCCTGCTGGCCCGCTGTCTGCCGAGCTTGCTGCCACCGCTGCTGCCAAACGAACAGCTGGAGCTCACCCAGCTCTATTCCGTGGCGGGGCTGCTGCCGCAGGCCCATGGACTGATCCGCCAGCGCCCCTTTCGGAGCCCGCACCACAGCTGCAGTGCCGCCGCCCTGGCCGGTGGTGGCAGCACCCTGAGGCCCGGTGAACTCAGCCTGGCCCACCGGGGGGTGCTGTTCCTGGATGAACTGGCGGAATTCCGCCGCGATGTGCTCAACCAGCTGCGTCAACCCCTGGAGCAGGGGGAGCTGTGGCTCAGCCGGGCCCGCCAGCGGCTGCGCTTCCCCTGCGCCGTCACCCTGGTGGCGGCCACCAACCCCTGCCCCTGCGGCTGGGCCGGCGACCCGGACCACCCCTGCCGCTGCGGCACCTCCGAACGGCTGCGCTATTGGGGACGGCTGGCGGGCCCCCTGCTGGATCGGATCGACCTGCAGGTGGTGATGCGGCGCCCGGCGGCCAGCCAACTGCGGCCCGGGCTGGAGCGCCCCAACCCCTCTGTGGACCGCAGTGCAGACGTGGCCAAACGCATCGCAGCGGCGCGGCGGCGCATGCTGCAACGCAACCCCCAGGGGTTGGCCAACGGTGCACTCAGCAGCCGCCAGCTGGGCCAGTGCGGTCGCCTCAGCCCAGCCACCCTGCAGCTCTGGCAGCAGGCGGTGGAGCAACGCAGCCTGAGCGCCAGGGCCGCAGAGCGGCTGTTGCGGGTGGCCCGCACCATCGCCGACCTCGACGACCAGGCCGATGTGGAGCCCTCAGCCCTGGCCGAGGCCCTCAGCTACCGCAGTTTTGACCAGCAGCCCTAGGGCTTGTGCGGGTGATCGCGGTAGGGCTGCACCCCCACACTCGGGGGCTGATGCAGACGCTCCTCCAGCGGATTGCCGAAGGCATTGCCCACACTGCTGCCCAACCAACGGTTCAACGCCTCAATCAAACGCCTCATGGGAGTCCGCAGCGGGGGTACTCCCATCATTGACAGCCCAGCAAAAAGCGGGAACCGGTAGAAACACCGATTCCCGCCTCGCCAATGCCTGCCTGAACGGGCAGCCGCTCCGCTGATCAGCGGCGGCGGCGGCGCTGTTGGGCCTTGCGCTTGTACTTCTCGACGGGGGTCTCGTGGTGACGCAGACGCTTGAGGTCAGCGAAGATCCCGGCCTTGGACACCTGGCGCTTGAAGCGGCGCAGGGCCGACTCGATGCCTTCGTTCTCGCCAACGGTGACCTGGGTCATGAAGCCGTCAAAAATCTGAGCAGTTTGACGATGGTAGCAAGCGCCCCTCCCCTCACCACAGCCCGCGCACCGGGGGGGCTGGGGGCTGACTGGGCGCGGCGGCGGGGTCGCCGGCGGGGGTCGTCTGCGGCCAGGTCTCCCGGTAGACGTACACGTGGCCGAGCACACGGCCGCCAAACTGGCGCCGCATCAGCTTCCAGCCGGGCTCGGGCACCAGCAGCAGGAAGGTGTTGCCAGGGCCCGCGCTGCGGGCCACCACCATCTCCGGCCCCACACCGGCCTTGGTGGGCAGCGCCATCAGCAGGGTGTCATTGGCCTGCTTCACCACGGCGAGGCGATACACGGTGCCCAGATCGCTGCTGCCAACGCGCACCGAATAGCCGTTGCCGTCGATGAAGCGGTTGCAGATCCCGGTGAAGTCAAAGGTGGACAGCAGCGGGTTGACCACCCCTGGAGCGCTGCCCTGCACGCTGAAACAGGGGCGGGCCGCGCTGCGCTGCTCATAGATGTTGAGCTGGGCGCGGCTGCCATCGCCAATCGGAGCGGCCACGATCACGAATTTGGTCTGGTCCACATCCACCGCCTGGAACAGGGCCTGGGCTGTGGCGGGACGGGGGGCGGCGAGCCCCAGGGAGGCCAGCAGGGGCACCAGGGCCGCCAGGGGACGAACCGTTTGGATCACAGGGCGGGCATGCAGCGCAGGGATCGTAGAAGTGCCAGCCCGGGGCGCCAGTGCCTAGCGCGGCTTGTTGATCCGGATCGCCAACAGCAGGCTGAGCACCGTGCCCGGCAGGGCCAGCCCGAGGATCAGCCGGGTGGTCGCCACCCCCAGATCCGGATCGCCATAGGCCAGCTCAAACACCGAGCCGGTGGCGGCGATCCCCAGCAGACAGGCCAGGGCCAGAAACAGGCCCGCCAGGGGTTTCATCTCCATGGGTGAGTCCTCCGGGGATCAGGCGATCGCCCGCACATCGTCGGGGTTGAAGCCCTGTTCGCCGAGCCCCTCCCGCAACTTGTCGTGGTCGGTGACCCGGTCGACGAACAACACCCCATTGAGGTGATCCATCTCGTGCTGGATGCAACGGGCCAGCAACCCATCGGCCTTGGTGCGCTTGGGGCGGCCGAACTCATCGCGGTAGCTCACCTCCACCACGCTGGGACGCACCACATCCAGGTACACGCCGGGGATGCTCAGGCAGCCCTCCTCATAGGTGCAGAGGCTGCCCCCCACGGCGCTGATCTCCGGGTTGATCAACACCAACGGCGGGCTGTCGGGATCTTCGAGCTCCAGATCGATCACGAGCAACTGCAGGGGCTCCCCGATCTGGGGGGCCGCCAGGCCGATGCCCCGGGCCGCATACATGCTCACCAACATGTCGCTGGCCAGCTGGCGCACGGCGTCGTCCACCTTGCCGATGCGGCGGGCCGGGGTGCGCAGCACCTGATCCCCCAGCTTGTGGATGTCGTAAGGGGGGTTGTCGACCGGCTGCTTGGACACCTGCAGGCGACCGGCCCGCTCGGCCGAACGGGCCAACTTGGCAAAGCTGCTGGCCAAGGCCTCTCCTCTGGGGCGGGTTTCGTAGGGGCGATTCTAGGAGCCATCCCCGGATGGTTCCGTTGAGCCCCAGCCCCGCACCCCTCTCCGCCGACCTGGTGCTGGGCCGCACGCCGGCCCTGAAGGAGCCCCAGCTGTTGGCGGGGGTTGTGTACTGGCTGGAGCAACGGCCCCACGAGCAGGGGCGCACCACGCTGATGGCCAAGCGGCCCGGGGCAGGCCCCGTGGAGCTCACCCCCGGCGCCTGGAACCTGCGCTGCCGGGTGCATGAGTACGGCGGCGGTGCCTGCGCCATCGGCCGCAGCGGCTCCGGCCAGCCCATGGCGGTGTTCGTGCACGACGGCGACCGCTGCCTGTGGAGCCTGGATCTCGAGCGAGCTAACGCCGAACCGCAACGGCTCACCCCCTGCCCCGCGGAGGGACGCCTCCAGGGCGCCCTGGGGGGAGGCCTGATCGACCCCCACCACCACCGCTGGATCGGTGTGCTGGAGGCGGATGGCCGCGACCAACTGGTGGCGGTGAGCCTGGAGGGGGGCGCACCCCAGCCCCTGCACACGCCGCAGGATTTCTGTGGCTACCCCGCCCTCAGCCCCGATGGCACGCGGCTGGCTTGGGTGGAATGGCAGCAACCCCACATGCCCTGGGAGCGCAGCCAGCTGTGGCTGGCGGGCATCGACGGCCACGGCCAGCTGCAGGGGCCGCGGGCGGTGGCGGGCAGCGGCAGCCAGGCCAGCGACACCCCCGCCGACTGCTCGGTGTTCCAACCGCTCTGGGCCGGAGCCGATCTGGTGGTGGCCAACGACCGCAGCGGCTTCTGGAACCTGGAGTGCTGGCACGGGGCTGCCGCCGCCGCGCTGGATGCCGCCCCCCCGTGGCGGGCGCTGCTGCCCATGCAGGCCGAATGCGCCATGCCCCAGTGGGTGTTCGGCATGGCCACCAGCGCCTGGGATGGCGAGCGGCTGCTGGCCCTCGCCTGCCGCAACGGCCGCTGGCAGCTGGGGCCGGTGCCGCTGCGGGCCGAATCGGGCGGCCCCAGCCGCTGGATGCCGATCGAGCAACCCTTCTGCGACCTGGCCGGCCTCACCGCCGAAGCGGGGCGGATCGCCTGCGTGGCCAGCAACCCCCAGCACCCCTCGGGGCTGCTGGAGCTCAACCTGACCCAGGGCAGCTGGGTGCACACCCCGGCGGCCCCCTGCCCCATCCCCGCGGCGGCCATCAGCGCGCCCGAGGAGCTGTGGTTCGAGGGCCATGGCCAGCAACCCACCCAGGCCTGGTATTACCCCCCGGGCGGCGGCGGCCACCCCGAAGCACCGCTGCTGGTGAAGGGCCACAGCGGCCCCACCGGCATGGCCCGCACGGGGCTCAGCCTCGGCATCCAGTACTGGACCAGCCGCGGCTGGGGGGTGGTGGATGTGAACTACGGCGGCTCCACGGGCTTCGGCCGCGCCTACCGGGAGCGGCTCAATGGCCAGTGGGGGGTGGTGGATGTGGCGGACTGCGCCGCCGCGGCCACGGCCCTGGTGCAGCGGGGGCTGGCCAGCGCCGACCGCATCGCCATCGAGGGGGGCAGCGCCGGCGGCTTCACCACCCTGGCGGCCCTCTGCTTCACCGACCGCTTCCGCGCCGGCGCCAGCCGCTATGGCGTGGCCGACCTCAGCGCCCTGGCGGCGGACACCCACCGCTTCGAAGCCCGCTACCTCGATGGCCTCGTGGGGCCCTGGCCGGCAGCCGCTGCGACATACGCGGCGCGCTCGCCGCTGCAGCATGCGGATCGGATTCGCTGCCCGGTGATCTTTTTCCAGGGCCTGGAGGACGTGGTGGTGCCACCGGAGCAAACCGATCGCATGGCCGAGGCCCTGCAACGCAACGGCATCGCCGTGGAGGTGCACCGCTTCGCCAACGAGGGCCACGGCTTCCGCAACGGCGCCACCCAGGTGCAGGTGCTCGAGGCCACGGAGGCCTTCTTCCGCCGGCACTTCCAGCTGTGATGGCGCCGCCGGATCAACTGCTGCAACCCCTGGGCTGGCTGGCCCTGGCCATGGCGGCCCTCGGCCTGATCCTGGCCCTGGGTCGCCGCATCGGCACCGCCCTGCAATTGCGCCTCTGGGGCATCCCGGAGGCGCTGGTGGCGGGGCTGCTGGGGTTGTTGCTGGCCCCCTCCGGTCCGTTGCCCCTGCTGCCCCAACCGGTGATGCAGCTCTGGGCCGATCTGCCCCTGGTGCTGCTCACCCTGGTGTTTGGCTCGCTGTTGCTGGGCAAACCGCTGCCCCAGCTCAAGGCCCTGTGGCGCCCGGTGACGGGCCAGGTGTCGCTGGCGTTGATGCTGGCCTTCGGCCAGTACGTGGTGGGGGGCCTGGCGGTGCTGCTGGTGCTGCAGCCCCTGCTGGGGGTGAGCCCGATCATGGCCTGCCTGATTGAGGTGGCCTATGAGGGCGGCCACGGCTCCGCCGCGGCCATGGGCCCCAGCTATGCGGCCCTGGGCTTCCCCGGCGGCCAAGACCTGGGGCTGGCCATGGCCACCGTGGGCCTGTTGAGCTCCACCCTGGTGGGCGGTCTGGTGGTGGTGCTGGCGCGGCGTCGGGGCTGGCTGTTGAACGCCCAGGCCGCACCACAGACCAGCGACGGCGCCAACGTCACCCCGCCCCCCGCCCCAGGGGCCACGGGCCCCGCCGCCTGGGCGGTGAACCTGGCCCTGGTGGGGGCGGCGGTGGCCATCGGCGAGGTGCTGCTGCTGGCCCTGCGGGCCGCCACGGCGCCATTGGGGGGTGCGGTGGCCACGGTGGTGGACAGCCTGCCGGTGTTCCCGCTGGCGATCATCGGTTCGCTGCTGATGCGCTGGCTGCTGGAGCGCAGCGGCCGCACCGCCTGGGCGTCAGCACCGATCCAGAGCCAGGTGGGCACCCTCTCGGCCGACCTGCTGATCACCGCCGCCACCGCCGGGCTCAACCTCAAACTGCTGCAGGCCGACTGGCTGCCGCTCACGGTGCTGGCCCTGGCCGGGCTGAGCTGGAACCTGGCGGTGGTGCTGCTGCTGGGGCCGCGCTTGCTGCCGGCCGACTGGTTTGAGCGGGCGGTGATCGAATTCGGCCAGGCCACCGGCGTGGCCGCCTCCGGCCTGTTGCTGCTGCGCATGGCCGACCCGGACGACCGCAGCGAAGCGCTGCCGGCCTTCTCGATCAAACAACTGCTGCTGCAGCCCTTCGTGGCGGGCGGGGTGGTCACCGTGGTGGCCCCCCTGGCGGTGGCGGGCTGGGGCCTGGCCGCCTGGAGTGGTTTCTGCCTGGCGGTGGTGGTGGTGGCCGGTGCCGCCGGCCTGCTGCTGGCGCGCGGTCAGTCCGCGGCGGCGCCGTAGAGCAGGCTGCGGAACTGCTGGTGCACCGCCGCCATCTGCTCGGCGCTGAGCAGCGGCGGCTCCCCCAACTGCAGGGCCTGCAGGTACATCTGCGCCAGGGTGTCCACCTCGATGGCGATGCGCAGCGCCTGATCGAGGCTGCGGCCCAGGGCCACCTGGCCGTGCTGGGCCAGCAGGCAGGCCAGGCGATCCCCCAAGGCCTCCACCGCCAGCTGCGACAGCTCAGCGGTGCCAAAGGTGGCGTAGGGGGCGCAGCGGATCTCATCGCCGCCGGCCACGGCCGTCATGTAGTGGAAGGGCGGGATGCCGCGGCCGTGGCAGGCCAGGGCGGTGGCGTGGATCGAATGGCAATGCAGCACCGACTCGATCTCGGGCCGGCTGGCCAGGATGTCGGCGTGCAGGCGCCACTCCGAGGAGGGGCGGCGACCGGCCGCAGCCGCAGCACCCGCCAGGGGCCGACCGGCCAGATCCAGGGCCACCAGATCGGAGGGCTGCATCTGGTCGTAGGGCAGCGAGCTGGGGGTGATCAGCAGCCCCCCGGGGATGCGGGCCGAGAGGTTGCCGGAGGTGCCCTGGTTGATGCCGCTGGCGTTCATGCGCCGCGCCACCGCCACCAGCTGCTGCCGCAG
>CAWUND010000047.1:0-7702 GCA_963923815.1 uncultured bacterium | reverse complement strand
CACGAGGCGAGCTCCGCCTCGAGCTGCCGCAGCTGCCGTTGCCCCTCCTCCAGGGCGCTGGGGCCTGTGGTGTGGGCGTCACCGGCGGCGAGGGCACGGCGGAAACCCTGCAGGCCAGCCTTGAGGCGCTCGAGCAGGAACGCAGCCAGCTGCTCAGCCAGCGGGGCCAAGCGGAACAGCGGTGCCAAAGCTTGGGGGCCCTCAACCCCGAGGCGGAGCTGGAGCAGGCCCAGGCCGTGTGGGAAGAAACCCAGGCGGAGCGGCAGCGGCTGGAGCGGCAGGGCCAGGCGCTCCAGCTGCTGCAGGAGCGGTTCCACCGGGCCCAGGCGGAGCTGGCCAACCGCTACAGCGAACCGCTACGGGAGGCAATCCGCCCCTACCTGGAGGCCCTGGCCAGCGATCCGGGGGTGCCGCTGCTGGGCTTCGATCCCCAGCAGGGGTTTCAGGATTTGCAGCTGCGCCAGCGGGGGGAGGCCTACGGCTTTACCCAGCTCAGCGGTGGCATGCGGGAACAGCTGGCGGCGGCCCTGCGGCTGGCCATGGCGGAGGTGCTGCTGCCGGCCTACGACCACGGCCTGCCGCTGGTGTTCGACGATGCCTTCACCCAGAGCGATCCCCAACGGCTGCAGGGGTTGAAGCGGATGCTCCAACACGGCATGCAGCAGGGGCTCCAGCTGGTGGTGCTGAGCTGTCAGCCAGGCACACTCAAAACCGGATTGCTCGACCCCACCTCCACCAACGGCGGAGGCAAGGGTGAGCAATCCGGTGATGCTGCGCCTGTTGATCAAGCGCGGGATGTGGTCAGCATTCAACTGAGCTGATCAGTTGAGCTGATCACCCCTCGCTGATCACTCCTCGTCGTCTTCGCTGGAGCCCACGGGGATCAGACGAATCTGCTTGCGGCCGAGCTTGATTTCAAACTCATCGCCGGGCTGAAGATCCAGCAGAGCGGTGTAGGCCTTGCCGATCAGCAGGTTGCCATTGCCCTGCACGGTGGCCACATAGCTGAGCTTGCGGCCGCCCTTGCCCACCTTGCCACCGCCGGAGAGCTCAACGCCCTTGGCTTCCAGCAGCGCTTCGTAGAAGGCGGTGAAATTGAGGCGCTCGCCGCCATCTTTCTTGGACGACACGTAGCCGCAGGAGCGGACGATCTCCGACTTGCCCACATCGCCAAGTTCTTTGACCTTGGCCAGCAGTTCAGATCCAGTGAGCATTGCTGTGGAGCTGTGATTAATTAACGGCATGAACTTACAGCATCACCGCAACGCTGACCATCCCAATCGCGCACCAATCGCAGCACAATCTCTCCACACTGTGTGCGAGCTGTGACATGGATGGGCACCCCCTCACACAGTCCCACCCCCTGCGCCCCCTCACACCGGCGGATCACGATGCGCTGCGGGAGATCTATCTCGAAGCGGTGCAGCATGCGGATCCATCGCTGTATTCAGAGGCGCAACGGCGGGCCTGGAGCCACTGGGCCGATCAGCTGCGGGGCAGCCTCAGCCGGGGCCAGGGGCTGGTGAGCTGCGGCCAGGGCGGCAGCCCGGAAGCCTTTGCCCTGCGGGATCCGCCCGAGCGAATCGCCCTGCTCTATTGCCGGCCGCGCAGCCAGCGGCAGGGGCGGGGCCGTCAGCTGCTGCGGGCCCTGGAACAGCAGGCGCAACAGGAGGGGTGCCCCCAGCTGCGCACCGAAGCCAGCCTGCTGTCACAGCCGTTGTTCAGCGCCGAGGGCTGGCGGGTGAGCTGGCGGGAGGCGCTGCTGATCGAGGGGGTGCCATTTCGGCGCTTCCGCATGCACAAGCCCCTGCGGGCAAACTGACGCCATGGCCGAAGCCCAGCTGCAGCAGTTCCTGGAGAAGGTGAAGCAGCTCAACGCCTTCGTGGCTTTGAGCGAACAGCAACCGGAACTGCGCGAGGCCCTCCGCCAGTGCAGCCAGCACCACGAGGTGGTGCAGTTGGCCGCTAGCCACGGCTTTGAGATCGGCAGGCGTTGGGGTGAGGAGCCCTCCGGCACCAGGCCCAGCGACCAAACCAACCTGCTCAGCAGCCCCTGCCCTGAGCAAGGCCATGAACGCACCGAGGCCATCGCCAGCGGCAACGGTTGGCGGCTGGAGCGCATTCACTCCTGCCTGGCCAGCAGCCCGGAGGGGTTCTGGTACGACCAGCCGGAGCTGGAGTGGGTGCTGGTGTTGCGGGGCAGTGCCCGGCTCCAGTTCGCCGATGAGCCCCAGGTTCGCGACCTCTGCGTGGGCGACAGCCTGCTGATCACACCCCACCGGCGCCATCGGGTGGTGGCCACGGATCCGGATCCGGGCACCCTATGGCTCGCCCTGTTTTGGACGGCCGCGGGCTGAGGCGATCAGTTCTTGAAGGGTTCGTAAACGGGCTTGGCCGGCGTGTCGCCGGGGGGGTTCACGATCTTGGTGTCACAGGTGATGCTGCCGTCGGGGGCGGTGACGCAATTTTGGGGCACCACCCGGGTTGAGGGGCCCACATTGCTGCCGGGGCCGAGGATGTAGTGGCCGGCCTGGGCCAACACCGGCGCCGCCGAGCCGCCCACCAGGGCAGCGGCCGCCAACAGCACCGAGGCCCCCAGGCCAACGGGCGACGCGGAAACGCAGAGATGCCGCATGGGGGTTGAGGTGAAACGGTCGACCCCTACTTTGGCGACTCCGGCGCGATCTGGCGGATTTCCTCCAGCAACAAATCCAGCTGGCCGAAGGAATCGTCGAGGGCCGGTGGCAGGGCCCCATCGCCGGGGGCGCCAGCGTCTTCCCCCTGCCAGAGGGCTTCGATCTCACACAGCTTGTGGGCCAACCCAGCCAGCCCCTCGCGGCTGTGCACCCGCAACAACTCCTCCAGCAGCACCGGCATGCGGATCGAACTGGCCCGCAGGGCCCGGCGCAGATCCGCCTGGGTGCGACCGGTGTGGCGCAGCCAATCTTTGATGAAGCCCTGCAGGTCCTCCAGTTGGTCGGGGGAGAGGGTGGCCATCAGCGCCCGGGGGGGAACCAAGCATCCAGTTTGCGTTGCGCCCGCAGCCGAATCGCTGGGGTGATGTGACGGCCGCACATCCCCAACAGGGCGGTGAGGGCCACCAGGTCGTCGCTGAAGCCGGCGGCGGGGATGAAGTCCGGCACCAGATCCAGGGGCACCAGCAGGTAGGTGAGGGCCGCCAACACGGTGAGCTTCACCGGCGGTGGCGTGTCGGGATCGAGCAGCAGCTCCAGGCACTGGAGGGCCGGGCGGGCGATGGTGCGGCCGGCACGGCGCAGCAAACGGCGCAGGGCGCCTTCATCCACCTCGCTGCTGGAGATCACCTCCGCATCGATGGGGTCGTCACCCATGGGCAGGTGGGCCTCAGCCCACCTCCACCAATCCGCTCTGGATGCCCGCCTTGCGCAGCTTGCGCAGGGCCCGCTGCACCACCTGGCGGCAATACTCACGGCTGCAGCCCAGCAAGCGCGCCACCTCCGCCAGGGTGCGCCATTCGTTGCTGCCGTCGAGGCCGAAGCGCAGCATCACCACCGTGCGCTCCTTGGGGGTGAGATTCGACTGATCCAGCAGTTTCCACACGGCGGCGTTGCGCTCTGCCATCTCACAGCGCTCCATCGGCGGCAGCTCATCACTGGGCAGCACATCCACCAGCTCAGTGGGGTCGGATTTCGACTTCACCACCCCCTGCAGGCTCACGGTGACACTGCGCAATTCACAGCCCAGCAGCTCCTCCACCTCCTCCAGGGGAAGGTCCAACGCCACCGCCAACTGTTTGGCATTGGGCAGGATGCCGTTGCGCTGCAGCAAACGGGCCTTGGCCGCCCGCAGGCGGGTGAGTTTTTCATTCACATTCACCGGAATGCGAATGGTGCGGCTTTGGGTGGAGAGGGCACGGTTGAGGCCCTGGCGAATCCACCAATAGGCATAGGTACTAAAGCGGTGGCCGCGGGTGGGGTCGTACTTCTCCACCGCCCGGGTGAGGCCCAAGGTGCCCTCCTGGATCAGATCCAACAGATCCAGGCCCTTGCCCTGGTAGCGCTTGGCCAGATTCACCACCAGCCGCAGGTTGGCGGTGATCATTTGATCCTTGGCCCGCTCACCCACGCGCATGGTGCGCTTTTCGATGTCGTTGTAGTCGCAGGCGTCGCCGACACCACCAGCCATGGTGCAGCGCTCGTGCAGCACCACCATGGCTTGTACCTTGCGGCCCAGCATCAATTCCTGCTCCGGCGTGAGCAGCTGATGGCGCCCGATTTCCCCGAGGAAGGCACTCAGCGAACTAGCCATGTTGTTCCTTTGCCGCTGATTCGAACCTAGGGGCTTTTTCGCTCCAAAAGGAAAGCAACCAAAAGGCTTCCGACTTTCACTTTTGCTTCGCGAATTCACGATTTATTCGCAACTGCAGATTGCCATCACAATCGCTGCTTTTGCTTCCACATTGCGGGCCGGTGTTCCTGGAGACTCCGGCCGCCGGGGGCCGCTCGCTACGGTCGTGCCACTCACGCCCCCCGCCATGCCCGCAACCGCGGCCCTGCTTGCTGATGTGTCCGCCGTGCTGCCCCGGGCCGGGGTGGCCTACGTGCACTACCTCAGCTTCATGGTGTGTTTCGGGGCCCTGGTGCTGGAGCGCCGGCTGATCCAGCCCAACCCCAACAAGCAGGACGCCACCTTGATGGTGATCACCGACGTGGTGTACGGCCTGGCGGCCCTGGCCCTGCTGGTGAGCGGCATCCTGCGGGTGCTCTACTTCGGCCAGGGCAGCGACTTCTACACCGAGAACCCCCTGTTCTGGTGGAAGGTGGGGCTCTACCTGGGGGTGGGCGGCCTGTCGCTCTATCCCACCATCACCTACATCCTCTGGGCCATCCCCCTGCGCAAGGGGGAACTCCCCCAGGTGAGCGAAGCCCTGGCCAACCGCCTGGCCTGGATCCTCAACATCGAGCTGGTGGGCTTTGCGCTGGTGCCGCTGCTGGCCACCCTGATGGCCCGCGGCGTAGGCCTGCCCACCGCCTAACCCCCACCGTGGATCTTCCCGCCGCGACGCAGCCCTGCGGGATCGCCACGGAGGTGCGGCCCTGGATGCCATCGGCCGCTGCGCCCCCTGCGGCTGCCCCAGAGCCCGCCCAACCGCCAGCGGCTCAGGCCGACTACCGCCACGCCCTGAAGCCCAGCCCCGCCGGCTGGCCGCAGCGCCCCCATTGGTGCGTGTGGGTGGAGCCGATCACCGACCACGGCCCCACCGGCATCTGGCAAGAGCGCTGGCGGGGGGCGGTGCTGGCGGCCCTGGCCACCTGGCAACGGCAGCTGCCGATCACCGTGGTGAACGACCCCGGCCAAGCCCAGGTGCTGGTGCAACGGCGCCGCCCGCCCATCCAGCGCAACCGGGCCAGCCACGGCCGCGCCCTGCTGCAGCTGCTGGAGGTGCGGCGGGGCGGCCCCTGGCAGCTGGAGCCGCGGGTGGAGGTGCTGATCAGCCCAGGGCAGGCCCCCCAGGGGATCCAGGCCACGGCCCTGCATGAGCTGGGCCATGCCTTTGGCCTCTGGGGCCACAGCGACCGCGCCGGCGATGCCATGGCCGCCCAGCCCGGAGCCAAGCCGGTGCTGGAGTTGAGCCCCCGGGATCGGGCCACCCTGCGGTGGTTGCAGGGCCAACCCGGGCTGGAGCCACCCCAGCCATGAGCCAGCCGCGGCGCACCATTTCCGATTTGTTTTTGCGCCGGCCCGTGCTCAGCCTGGTGCTGAGCCTGCTGCTGTTGCTGCTGGGGGCATTGAGCCTCGGGGGCCTGCAGGTGGAAAACCTGCCCCAGATCGCCCCCGGCCGGGTCACGGTGCGCAGCACCTACCCCGGGGGCAACCCGGAGGTGGTGGAACAGGGGGTCACCGCCCTGCTGGAGAAGCAGCTCAACGGCGTGGAGCGCCTGCAAACGATCCGCTCCAGCAGCAGCGCCAACGGCAGCTCGATCACCCTCAGCTTCGAAGGGGGTGAACCCGAGCTCAACCAGATCAACGCCCAGAACGAAGCCAACCAGGTGCTGCGGCAGCTGCCGGCACCGGTGGCGCGGCTGGGGGTGCAGGTGCGCCGCAGCAGCGACGACCTGCTGATGGTGCTCAGCTTCAGCGCCCGCCAAGGGCGCTACTCGCCCCAGTTTCTGAGCGGCTGGGTGAACCAGGTGGTGAAGGAGCGCCTGCAGCGGGTGGAGGGGGTGGGCCTGGTGACCCTCAACGGCGGCAGCCCCCTGGCGTTTCGGCTATGGCTCAATCCGGCGGCCCTGCTGGAGCGCCAGCTCACCATCGCGGATGTGAGCCGGGCCCTGGAGGCCCAAAACGTGCTGGCGGCCCTGGGACAAACGGGCGACGAACCGGGCCCCCGCGATCAGGCCACCACCCTGCCGCTGCGCATGGAGGGTCGCCTGCGCAGCCCGGAGCAACTGGAGCAGTTGGTGGTGGGCCGCGGACCGGACGGGGGCGTGGTGCTGCTGCGCGACATCGGCCGGGTGGACCTGGGCAGCGAGACCTACGACACCATCGCCACCAACCTGCCCGGTGATCCCACCGTGGCCTTGGCGGTGTACCAGCGGGATGGCAGCAACGCCCTGGCGGTGAGCGAGCGGCTGGAGCAGGCCATCGCTGAGCTGGAGCCCCGTTTCCCGCCGGGCCTCGATCTGCAGTTGATCGTGAACGAGGCCGACACGGTGCGCGAGAGCATCGCCGAAGCCACCGGCAGCCTGCGGGATGCGGTGGTGCTGGTGTTCCTGGCGCTGCTGCTGGGGCTGGGCAACAGCCGTTTGGCCCTGATCAGTGCCCTGGCGGTGCCCGTGTCGCTGCTGGGCTCGATCAGCCTGATCAAGCTCTCCGGCAGCTCGATCAACACCCTCAGCCTGTTCGGCATGGTGCTGGCCTCAGGCCTGGTGGTGGACGACGCCATCGTGGTGTGCGAAGACATCGGCCGGCGGCTGGAGCGCGGTGACTCCCCCCTGGCCGCCGCCCGGGGCGCCATGGCGGAGCTGGGGGGCGCCGTGATCGCCACCTCCCTGGTGCTGGTGGTGGTGTTTCTGCCGGTGCTGGGGCTGCAGGGCAGCCTCGGCCGGCTGTACGCACCGATCGCCATCAGCATCGGCGCGGCGATCATCCTGTCCACCTTCAACGCCATCAGCTTCACGCCGGTGGCCGCCAGCCGCTTCCTGCATGCGGAACAGCGGGAACCGGCCTGGCTGCTGCGCTGGATCGATCCACCGCGGCGCTGGCTGGAGGGGCTCGAGCAGCCCTACGGCCGTTGGCTCGAGGGCACCTTGCAGCGCCGCCGCCAGGTGCTGATCGCCCTGGCCCTGGGGCTGCTGCTCACGGCGGTGGGCCTCTCGCTGCGGCCCACCGCCTTCATTCCCCAGGAGGACAACGGCCAGCTGCGGGGGGTGGTGGTGCTGCCGGAGGGCTCGTCGCTGCAACGCACCGAAGCGGTGCTGGAGCAGGTGCGGGCGGTGGTGGAGCGCGAGCCCAGCCTGGCCAGCGCCAACTTCTACGCCGGCCGCTCCTTCGGCGACAGCAGCGCCAACAAGGGCAGCGTGTTCCTCAGGCTCAAACCGATCGGCCAGCGGGGCGGTGGCGACAGCAGCACCGCCGCCGTGGCCCAACGGCTCAACCGGGCCCTGGGCCGGCGCATCAGCGATGCCATGGTGCAGCTGAGTCCGCCCCCCAGCGTGCGGGG
>CAWUND010000046.1:0-7717 GCA_963923815.1 uncultured bacterium | reverse complement strand
CACCCCATTTCCCCGGTCACCGAACCGATGCAGTACCGGGCCATCGGTGTGGTGCGCGGAACCTACGTGCCGGAAGACCCCGAGCAGCTCACCCGCGGCAGCATCCAGACGGAGGACGGCAGCAGCATCGAGGCGGTGGTGCTGGGCCGCGTGCTCACCCTGATGCGCCGCCACCTCGACCTCAGCAAACCCCACCTGTGGGTGGCCTATCCCCGCTACCGCGATGCCGGCAAGCTGCACCTCCAGGTGGTGGGGGTGTGGGAGCCGAGCACCCTGGCGGAGGAGGGCGGCGCCGACCAGCTCCCCGAGGGCGACGACTACTTCTCCGTGCGCGGTGAGCTGATCTACACCCGCCCGGAAGACGGTGATCTGGTGGTGAAAATCCGCCAGCAGCCCCGGGCCGACGGCAGCCGGCCCACCCCGTTCAAGCTGCAGCTCAAGGGCGAGATCCCGCCGGATCACCTGCGCCATTTCGTGGCCCTCGACCTGCGCCGCCAGGGCCAGCAGTTGCAGCTGGAGGGCCATGAGGTGATCGGCCCCGTGCCCCAACGCGGCGGCAAGGGCCGTGGCGGTGGCCGCCCCCGCCGGGGCGGCGGCAACTGAGCATGGACGGGCCGGAGCGATTCCCCAGCTCCGATCAGGGGTCGACGGCGGCCCTGAACGCCGGCCTGGCGGTGGCCGGTGTAACGGCCGTGGCGGTGGGCGGACCCTTGGTGGGCCTCTCCCCCTGGTGGATCGCCGGGGCCGTTGGCGGTGGCTTGGCGCTGCTGAGCGTGGATGCCGCCCGCTTTGGTGGCCTCGGCGGCCACCTGCTGGCGGAGGCCCTGCCCCTGGGATTCGGGGAGGCCCGGCTGCGCCGGATCGCCATCCACGAGGCCGGCCACGTGTTGTTGGCGGCGGAGAACAACCTGCCGGTGAAGCAGGTGCTGGTGGGCAGCCGCGCCTGCCTGCGTGAGGGGCTGCGCGCCAACGGCAGCACCGAATTGGAGCCCCCCGCCCACGCCAAACTGCCCCTGGAGGAGTTGCGCCGCTGGAGCCGCGTGCTGCAGGCCGGGATGGTGGCTGAAACGCTGGTGTACGGGGGATCCCGGGGCGGCGCCGATGACCGCGCCCTGTTGGGCCGGCTTTGGGGCCTCTCCGGCCATCCGGTGGCCACGGCCCAGCAGGAGCAGCGCCGCGCCCGCCGTGAGGTGGAGCAATGGCTGCGCCAGCACCGCCCCAGCCTGGAGGCCCGGGCTGAGGCGCTGTTGCGGTCGGCGCCATGAGCGGCCCCACCCCGCTGCCCACGCCCGTGGCCCTGGTGGATTGCCCCACCGGCCTGGCGGGCAACATGCTGCTGGCGGCCCTGTTTGATCTGGGCTTGCCCGCGGCGGTGGTGGAGCAGCCCTTGGCGGCCCTGGGGCTGGAGGGGGCCTACCGGTTGCAGCTCGAGCAACGCCGCAGCGGTGGCCTGCGCGGTCAGCACCTGGAGGTGGAGCTGCTGGAGGCCTCCCCTCCCCATCGCCTCTGGCGTGAGCTGCGCCAGCGGATCGCGGCCGCTCCCCTGGAGCCGCCGCTGCAGCAGAGGGTGTTGGCGGTGTTTGAACGGCTGGCCCAGGCGGAGGGGGTGGTGCATGGCCATGGCCCCGACCAGGTGCATTTCCATGAGGTGGGTGCCGTGGATGCCCTGGTGGATGTGGTGGGGGTGTGTGCTGGATTGCTGCATTTCGGGGTGGAGCAGCTGGTGTGCACGCCACCGCCGGCGGGCCATGGCCAGGTGCGCACGGCCCATGGGCTGCTGCCCCTGCCGGCGCCGGCGGTGTTGGAGCTGGCCCGGGGGAAGGCCATTCCCCTCGCCAGCAGTGAAGGGTTTCCCGCCGGCGAGCTCACCACCCCCACGGGCTTGGCCCTGATGGCGGAGCTGGCCAGCCGCTTCGGGCAGGCGCCGCCGCTGCGGCCGCGGGCGGTGGGCATCGGCCTGGGCAGCCGGGCCCTGGATCGCCCCAACCTGTTGCGGCTGGTGTTGGCGGATCGGGCGGACGGGCTGGATGGGGCGGGTGCCCGCTGGGAACCGCTCCTGCAGCAGCAGGCCCAGATCGACGATGCCACCCCCGAAGACCTGGCCTTTCTGCAGGAGCAGCTGCGGGCCGCCGGTGCCCTGGAGGTGTTCAGCCAGCCGCTGCAGATGAAGAAGGGGCGCCCGGGCACGCTGATTACGGTGCTGGCGGCGCCGGAGCTGGCCGAACCGCTGCGGCAGGTGTGGTGGCAGCAGGGCAGCAGCCTGGGGGTGCGGGAGCAGCTGCTGCAGCGCTGGGCCCTGCCACGGCAGCAGCTGCAGCTCCAAACCCCCTGGGGACCGGTGCGCCTCAAGCGCTCGCAGCGCCCCGACGGCAGCTGGCTCAGCAAGCCTGAGGCGGAGGATTTGATGGATTTGGCCCGCCGGCATCAGCTGCCCCTGGCGGAGCTGCGGGCCCGGGTGCTGGCCCTGCTGGATCACGGGGCGGTGGGCCCCGGCGCCACGCCATGAGGGTGCCGGGGCTGCGCCGTTGGGTCACCCTGGCCAGCGCCGGCTTCCTGCTGGCGGCGCTGCTGGGCCATGGCCAGCAGCTGCTGGAGCTGCAGCTGGATGGCCAGGGCTGGATCTGGCTGCTGCTGGGGATTGGCATGAGCCTGCTGAGCCTGGCGGTGAACGGCCTGGCCTGGGGGGTGGTGCTGCGCTGGCTCGGCCACCGGCCCCGCTGGGTGGCCGTGGTGCTGCTCTTCCTCGAGTCCAACCTGCGCAAATACTTGCCGGGTGGCATCTGGCACCTGGCCCAGCGGCTGCGGGCCCTGCAGGGCCCGCCCGCAGCCGCTGCGCCCCTGCCGCATCCCCTGCCTGCCCGGGCGGCGGTGGTGGCGGTGCTGCTGGAGCCCCTGTTGGCGGCGGTGGCGGCCCTGGCCCTGGTGCCGCTGGGGGGCTGGCAGGGGGGGCTGGCCTTGCTGGCTGTGCTGCCGCTGTTGGCGCTGCTGCCCCGCTGGTTTGTGCCGTTGCTGGAGCGGCTGGAGCGCCGGCGCCAGCGCGAGTGGGCCGACCAGGGCCTGCTGCAGGGCGACGCCACCGAGCCCGAACTCGAGCCCGAGCCCGGTGCACTGGCATCCCCGCTTGCGGGGCGCGGCTTCCCCTGGCCGCCGCTGCTGGCGGAGCTGGCCTTTGTGCTGCTGCGCTTCGGGGGCTTTGCCTGCTGCGTGCAGGCGTTTGATGTGTCGTTCAGCTTGGGATGGGGCGGTTGGCTGGCGGGATTTGCCCTCGCCTGGACCGCCGGCCTGGTGGTGCCGGGTGCCCCGGGCGGACTGGGGGTGTTTGAGGCGGTGCTGCTGCTGCGGCTCACGGCGGTGGTGCCGGAGGCGCCGCTGCTGGCGGTGGCCATCGGCTACCGGCTGGTGACGGCCACGGCCGATCTGCTGGCGGCGGCGATGGCCCGACAAGACCTGGCGGCCCTTCGCAACAGGCCCTACTGTTGAGAACAGCGCCGTTGGTTCGTTGATGCCTGCCCCTCCGGCGCCAGACCTGCAGGCCGAAGCCCTGCGCAGCAGCCTGCATGGCCGGGGCCAGCGGCTCACGCCGCAGCGGCAGCGGGTGCTGGCGTTGTTTGAGCGCATTGGTGAAGGGGCCCACCTCAGCGCTGAGGAGGTGCACCTGCGCCTGCTGCGCGCCGAGGAGCGGGTGTCGCTGGCCACGGTGTACCGCACCCTGCGGTTGTTGAGCTCCATGGAGCTGCTGCGGGAGCTGGAGCTGCCGGAGGGTGGCCGCCGCTTTGAGCTGGCCAGCCACGACCACCACCGCGACCACCACCACCTGGTGTGCGTGCGCTGCGGCCAAACGGAGGAATTCGAGAGCGCCGCGGTGCTCAAGGCGGGCGAGCGGGCTGCGGGCAGCCACGGCTTCCGCCTGCTGGAGTGCGTGCTGAATGTGCGCGCCCTGTGCCCCCGTTGCGCCGCCGCGGAGGGCGGCCCCTAACGGCGGCTGTTAGCGCCGGTTGACCCGCACCGGCACCAGGGCGGGCTGGGGCTCCAGGGGTTGCATCAGTCCGCCGCCGTTGTCGTCGTCATCGGAGCCGGCGGTCAGCCAGAACAGCAGGCCCACCACGGCGATCAGGGCTCCCAGCAGCAGCAGATCGGCCATGGTGCGTGGCGCGGTTCTGGCCACGGTAGCGGCATTGTCCAGATTCGGTTGGCCAGATCCAGCTGATCAGAGCGGCGCTAGACACAGGGCGCCGCCCAGCAGCACCAGGGCCGCGGCGCCGGCCTGCAGCAGGCGTGGGTTGAGCTGTCGGCCCACCACCCAGCTGGCGCCCACCACCGCGCCGGTGCTGAGCAGCGCCCCCAGCCACCAGCCTGGGGTGCCGCTGGATTCTTGGCCGTGCAGCAGGCCGTGGATGGCCATGCCCGCCGCCAGCACCGCGCCCAGCAGCGGTTGGGCCGCGGCGCGCCGCAGGCTCAGCAGCAGCACCACGCCGAGGCCGCTCACCGCCAGGGCCGCCAGGCTCTCTGCCGCCGGCAGCTGGCCACCGACACTGCCCATCAGGCTGCCCAGCAGGCCGCCCCCCAGGGCCAGCAGCAGCTGTTGGGGGCCGAAGCGGGCGGCGCTGAGGCCCACGCCCACCAGCAGCAGCAGGTGATCCAGCCCCAGCAGGGGGTGCAGCGCACCGTCGATGGCGGTGGCCCCGGCGCCCCCATGGGCTCCGGCCGGAAGGGTGGACAGCAGGCTCATGGCCAGGCCGGCCAGGGCGGGGAGCGCCAGGGAGCGGGGGGTGATGCGGGTCATGGGTGGAGCGAGGGTGCCCTTGATCAGCAGTCTCGGTCTAGCCGAACCCCCGGCCGGCATCTTTGGCCACGCAGGCCTGCAGCTGCTGGCGCAGCTTGGTGTGGTCGAGGTCTTTGCCGATCAGCACCAGTTGGTTTTTGCGCTCCGCCGGCGAGCCCCATTCGCTGTCGTCGATCGAGAAGCGCTTGCCCGCCAGGTGGAACACGTGGCGCTTGTCGCTTTCGTTGAACCACAGGATCCCCTTGGCCCGGAACACGCCGGCCGGCAGCTGGTTGTCGAGGAAGTTTTGGAATTTGCGCAGGGCGAAGGGGCCCTCGGCGCGGAAGGAGAGCGAGGTGAATCCTTCGATCGCCAGGTGGTCGGGATGGTCGTGGTGATCGTGATCGTGGTCGTGGTGGTGAGCGTGCTCGTGCCCATGCGCGTGGTCGTGCTCGCAGTGCCCGTGCTCGTGGTCGCAGGCGCTGTGGTCGTGCTCGTGCTCGTGCTCGTGGCTGTGGGCGTGGTCATGGCCGTGGCTCTGCTCGGCGGCGACTTTGTCGCTCTCAAACAGCCCCACGCTCAGCAGCAGCGGCAGGCTCACATCCCCCTTCACCGAGCGCAGGATGCGGGCGTCGCTCTTGATGGCCCGCAGCTGCCCCTCGAGATCCGTGAGCCGCTGCTCACTCACCAGGTCGCATTTGTTGAGTAGCAGGATGTCGCCGTAGACCACCTGCGCGCGGGCCACCTCCCCCTCGAGGATCTCGTCGCTGAAGTTTTCGGCATCCACCAGGGTGATGATCGAATCGAGCCGGGTCTGATCCCGCAGGTCGCTGCCGAGGAAGGTCATCGCCACCGGCAGGGGGTCCGCCAGGCCTGTGGTCTCCACCACCAGGTAGTCCACCGGGTCGGGGCGATCGAGGATCCGATACACGGCCTCGAGCAGCTCGCCATTGATCGAGCAGCAGATGCAGCCGTTGCTGAGCTCCACCATGTCTTCGCCGGTGGCGATGATCAGGTCGTTGTCGATGCCGATCTCACCAAACTCGTTCACCAGCACGGCCGTTTTCACACCCTGCTGGTTGGCGAGGATGTGATTGAGCAGCGTTGTTTTGCCCGCCCCCAGGAAGCCCGTGAGGATTGTCACCGGCAGCGCCGTGGCGGTGGGATCCAGAACGGGGCTCGGGGCGGTGCTGGTCATGCGCAGGTGCCGATGCGACGCGTGGCTGTTGTGAAGTCTGATACCCGGCGCTCCGCCGTTGCGCCTCAGAACTGGAAGCTGGTTTTGAGCAGACCTCCGAGCACGTTGCTTGAGGCGGTGCCAGATCCACCGGACTGGTTGAGCGTGCCCAGCTGCCCCGAGAAATTGCTGATGTAGAAGAGCGCCGGAGTGATCGAGATGTTGTCGGTCACCTGCAGCTTGTACCACCACTCCCACATGAAGTTCGAGTCGTTGGCCCCGCTGCCTCCGGTGCCGGTGGTGGCGTCGGTGATGCTGCGGGGGCTGTCGGCACCGTTGGCGCCCAGTTTCGTCACAAACGGCGCCTGGCCCACCGCCATTCCCAGGGTGTTGCCGTGAACGAAGGCGTTATCCCACTGCAGTCCTGTGTACCAGGAGGCGATCGTCACCCCCGAGGTGCCGTTGAAGCTGCCGCCAGCGTCCTGGGCGCCGCTCTGGATGCTGTAAGTGCCTCCGCCGAAACCCCAGCTGATGGAGGGAATTAATCCCGCCTTGGAGGGCTGCCAGTAGCCGCTGAGGCCGAAGTTGTTGCCGCTGCTGTAGCCGGAGGCCTCCTGATTGTAGTCGGTGTATTGAACCGCAAGCGGTGTGCCCACGGGCACCGGGATGTTTTGGCTGTAGGTGTAGGCGAAGGCGATGCCGTAGCTGCCCCCGATCAGTGGCGTGGTGTCACTCAGGTAGCCGATTTGGGTGATTGCGGCGGAGCCGGCGCCATTAGTGAACATGCCACCTTTAGCTGGGTTCCCGCTGCTGGCGTCGCCGATTACGTTGTTGGCGTAAGCGCCACCCTGTGCTGAGACGTAGTTCTGGCTGATGGTGACCCCTTTGGCCCACTTGGGGCTAAACACGACACCACCACCTCCACCGATGGCGCCGGTGTTGTAAGCCCCGGGCGCACCGGCGTAGGTGAAGAAGTCGAGCACCGTGTCCGCTGGGTACACGCTGGGCCACAGGCCCAGCATTCCGGGGTCATCGGTGCGCACGGCTGGCCCGAAGCTTGCGTTGAACTCTTGGCCAAGTGGGAAGTTGTAGAAGAGCTGAAAGATGCCGAAGTCGTTGTCGCCGGCTGGTTGCTCGTAGAGGGCTTCGAGTGTGGTGAGTTCGCCTCCTCCGATGTTGAAGGCCGATCCGTCGCTCCCGCCGGAGTTGCCGCCCCGCAGCACCGTGCGCAGCAGATCTTTGCCGGTGAAGCTGGTGTCGAGGGTGAGGCGTAAGTCGTAGTTGAACACTGTGCTGCCGTAATTGGCCTGGTTGAACGCTGCGCTGTAGCGGGTGTCTGCGTACTGACTGCCACTGTTGGTGCCTGTGAAGTTGTTGCCGCCCACCACAAACGTGGCCAACCCTTTCAACTTGGTTGTGGTGGAAAACTGCATCGCCTCCAGCTGTCCCGCCTTGGCTTCAATGCTGTCCACCCGCCCCTTCAGCACGGCCAACTCCTGTTCAAATTCTTTGAGCAGGCGTTTGAGGGTGTCGGTGCGGTCTGTGATCCGATCGAGGCAGGCATTCAGCAGGGCGGCCGCTTCCCAGCGGGTCATGGCCTGGGCGCCCCGGTAGGTGCCGTTGGCATAGCCCGCAATGCAGCCGTAGCGCTCCACCAGGGAGGTGAGGGCTTGGTAGGCCCAGTCGGTGGGTTTGACGTCGGAGAACTGGCCGATGGAGGTGGCCTGCTCCTTGGTGGTGTACTGGCTCAGCCCAGCGATGTTGAGCTCGGCGCCTGA
>CAWUND010000045.1:0-7812 GCA_963923815.1 uncultured bacterium | reverse complement strand
CCAGGGCGTCCTCCATCTCCGGGCAGGCGAAGCGCAGGCACTGGTGCCAGCGCTCCGCCTGGTTGCGGGTGTTGGTGAACAGCAGCGTGCTCACCGCCGGATCCAGGCCCGCCACCAGCTGCTCGTACATGCGCAGCCCCAGGTGCCCGCCCCAGGGGAAGCCGTCGATGCTGTCGGGCAGCAGGCTGCGGATCGCCGTGCTGCGCTGCAGGGCGGCGCTGATCACCCGCGGTGGATGGTCCACCCCCAGGGCCGCCTGGGCCGCCTGCTCCAGGTTGCCGATGGTGGCGCTGATCGCCCAGGTGCGCAGCCCAGGCCGCAGGCGCCGCAGCCAGCTCAGGCACAGCTCGCACTGGCTGCCGCGTTTGCTGCCCATCAGCTCATGCCATTCATCCAGCACCACCGCCTGCAGATCGGCGAACAGCAGCTCCGCCTTGGCGTTGGCCAGCAGCACGCTGAGGGATTCCGGCGTGGTGATCAGGATCTGCGGCGGGGTGCGCAGCTGTTTGGTGCGCACATGGCTGGCGGTGTCGCCATTGCGGATGCCCACGCTCAGGGGCCAGCCCATGGCCTGGATCGGCTCCTCGATGGCGAGGGCCAGGTCGCGGCTGAGGGCCCGCAGGGGTGTGATCACCAGCAGCTGCAGGCCCCGCGCCGGCTGCTGCAGCATCTCGGCCACGGGCCCCAGCACCGCGGCATAGGTTTTGCCGGATCCGGTGGGCACCTGCAGCAGGCCGCTCTCCCCCGCCAGGTAGGCCTCCCAGCACTGGCGTTGAAACGGCATCGGCGTCCAGCCCTGGCGCTCGAACCAGGCCTCGATCGGCGCCAGGGCTGGGGGTGTGGGCGAGCGGCCTGCGCGGCTCATGGCATCGCCTCCAGCAGGGCGAGGGCCGTGGCCAGGCTGTCGGCCTCCTGGGCCGGTTTGTCGCGGCGCCATCGGCTGATGCGCGGAAACCGCACGGCGATGCCGCACTTGTGGCGCGACGAGCGCTGCAGCCCCTCAAAGGCCAGCTCGAACACCTGCAGCGGTTGCACCGCCCGCACCGGCCCAAACCGCTCCGTGGTGTGGGCGCGGATCCAGCGGTCGAGCTCACGGATTTCCCCGTCGTCGAGGCCGGAGTAGGCCTTGGCGAAGGTCACCAACTCCCCCTCGCCGTTCCACAGCCCAAAGCTGTAGTCGGTGTAGAGGTTGGCGCGGCGACCGCTGCCGGCCTGGGCGTAGAGCAGCACCGCATCCAGCCGCAGCGGTTCGAGCTTGTGCTTCCACCAGTGGCCCCGCTTGCGGCCCACCAGGTAGGGCGATTCCCGTTGCTTGAGCATCAGCCCCTCGGCGCGCCGTTGTCTGGCCCCCTGCCGCAGTGGCTCCAGCTGCCCCCAGTGGCTGAGCGGTTCGGTGTCGGGCAGGCGCCAGCGGGGCACCAGCGCCTCCGGCGCGCTGCGCAGCCAGCTGGCCCGCAGCAGCTCCAGCTGCCGGCGCCGCTGCACCAGGGGCTGGCTCCGCAGGTCGGTGCCGTTGTGCTCCAGCAGGTCGTAGGCCACGAAGCAGGCCGGGCATTGGCGCTGCAGGCTGGCGCTCGGGGCCTTGCGCCCCAGCCGCCGCTGCAGGCTGGCGAAGGGTTCCGGGGCCTCCGCCTCCGGCTCCCACACGATCACCTCGCCATCCAGCACGGTGCCGGCGGGCAGGCTCTCCGCCAGGGTGATCAACTCGGGGAAGGCGTCGTTGATCAGCTCCTCGCCGCGGCTCCAAAGGCTGCAGCCCACCTGGCGGTGGATCAGTTGGCCGCGGATGCCATCCCACTTCCACTCCAGTTGCCACTGGCTGGGCTCGCTGCGCAGCAGCAGCTCCGGATCCAGGGGGCTGGCCAGGAAGAAGGGATAGGGCCGTGCCGCCAGCGCGTCGTGTTGGTCGCCCGGTGCGAGCAGCTGTTGCAGGGCTGACGCGCTCGGCTCAAAGCCCCCCATCAAGCGATGGGCCAGCACCGCCTCCTCCAGGCCAGCGCTGCGGGCCAGGGCCCGGGTCACCAGGCCGGTGGACACCCCCACCCGAAAGCCGCCACTGAGCAACTTGTTCACCAGCAGCAGCTGCGGCGGCGGACAGCTCCCCCAGCAGGCCCGCACCGCTTCGGCCTGATCCTCCCCCTGCAGGGCCGCCAGCTGCGGCAGCCGCTGCTCCATCCAGTGGTGCAGCGGGGTGTCTGGCATGGCTCGATCGATGGTGGCGTTCGGGCCCCGTTGCGCCCACAGCAGGGCCACCGTTTCCGCCGAATCACCCACCTGGCTGTGGCAGGCCTCAAACAGCCAGTCCGGCAGCGGGGATCCCTCCAGGCAGATCTCCCGCAGCCGCCGCCCGGTGATCAGCCGCCGCCGCCGTTTGCCCAGCAGCAGGGCCAGGGCCCAGGCGGCATCCTGCGGCGGGGCGCTGCGGAAATAGTGCTCCAGCGCCGCCAGTTTGGCCCCGGTGCGGGTGGTGCCATCCAGCTCTTGAAACAGCGCGCTGAAGGCCCTCATGGCGGTGTTGTCTCCTGGGGTTCGCCTTCAAGCCGCTCCCCTTCAAAGCGCTCCGCCTCAAACGCCCCCTCCAGGGGTTCGGCGGCGATGCCCTCCACCTCCCGCAGGTAGCGCGCCAACACGCTGCTCTGGCCGTGGGTCACGTACACCTGCTGGGCCCCGCTCTCGCGCACGCTGCGCAGCAACCCCGGCCAGTCGGCATGGTCGCTGAGCACAAAGCCGTGGCCGGTGCCACGCCGGCGGCGGGCCCCCCGCACCGCCATCCATCCGCTCACAAAAGCCGTTTGGGGTGTCTTGAGGCGGCTGAGCCCCCGCCCCCGCAGGGCGCCAGGTGGCGCGATCACCAGCCGGCCCGCCAGGGGCGCCCCCCGGGGCAGCTCCGCCAAGGGCCGGGTGGGGGGCATCGCCACCTGGGCCTCGCGGTAGGGCTCCATCAGCTGCTGCACGGAGCCATGCAGCAGCACCTCGTCGCGGATGCCGAGCCGATGCAGCTCCGCCAGCACCCGCTGGGCCTTGCCGAAGGCGTAGCAGAGCAGCAGTGAGGGCCGATCCGCCGCGGCCCGCCACCAGGCCACGATCTCCTCGGCCACCGCCGCACCGCTCCGCCAGCGGTAGATGGGCAGGCCAAAGGTGGCCTCGGTGATCAGCACGTCGGCCGCAACGGGCTGGAAGGGGGTGCAGCTGGGGTCGGGGCAGCGTTTGTAGTCGCCACTCACCAGCCAGCGTTCACCGCTCGCCTCCACCAGGATCTGGGCACTGCCGAGCACATGGCCGGCGGCGTGGAACGACACCCGCGCCCCGCCGATGCGATGCAGCTGGCCGTAATCCACGGGGATCAGATCGATCCCCTCCCCCAGCCGCTGCCGCAGGATTCCCTCCGCCTGGCCCACCGCCCAGTAGGTGCCGCAGCCGGGGCGAGCGTGGTCGGCGTGGCCGTGGGTGATCAGGGCCCGCGGCACCGGCCGCCAGGGGTCGATCCAGGCCTGCGCCGCCGGGCAGTAGAGCCCCTCCGGGGTGAGCTGCAGCAGGCCGCCGGGGGGGAGGGGCATCGGCGGTCGGCGGGGTGCGGCGGCCTGCAGCGATTGTGCCGGGCCCCAGCGGCTGCCGTTGACGCCCGCCCCCGCCGTTCTTAGCCAGGGGATGACGTCGCCCGCCGCAGCCATGGCGCTGGAGGAGTTTCGCGAGCAGCTGGCCGCCACGGCCGCCGCCCTGGCCGAACCCGGCACCGGCCTGTTGGCGGCCGATGAATCCACCGGCACCATCGGCAAACGCTTCGAGGCCATTGGCCTGGAGAACACCGAAGCGCACCGCCGCGACTACCGCAGCCTGTTGGCCAGCACCGAGGGCCTCGCGGAGGCCATCTCCGGCGTGATCCTCTACGAGGAAACGCTCTTTCAAGACAGCAACGAGGCCAGTGGCGGCCTGCCGATCGTGGAGTTGTTCCAACGGCAGGGCATCGTGCCCGGCATCAAGGTGGACTTGGGGGTGGAGCCCCTGGCCGGTGGTCTGGCCGGGGAGAGCTGGTGCACCGGGCTCAAGGGCCTGGCGGATCGCGCCGCCCGCGCTTACGGCCGCGGTGCACGCTTCGCCAAATGGCGCGCCGTGCTGCAGATCAGCGCCACGGGCTGTCCTTCGGAATTGGCGGTGCGGGAGAACGCCTGGGGCTTGGCCCGCTATGCCCGCACCGTGCAGGAGCAGGGTCTGGTGCCGATCGTGGAGCCCGAAATCCTGATGGATGGCGACCACGACATCGCCACCACCGCCTCCGTGCAGGAGTGGGTGCTGCGCACGGTCTACGGGGCCCTCGCCCTCAACGGTGTGTTTTTGGAGGGCAGCCTGCTGAAACCCTCCATGACCCTCGCCGGTGCCGCCTGCCCCCAGCAGCCCAGTGCCCAGGAGGTGGGGGAGTTCACCGTGCGCACCCTCAGCCGCACCGTGCCGTCAGCCGTGCCGGCGGTGCTGTTCCTCAGCGGTGGCCTCAGCGAGGAGGACGCCAGCCTTGCCCTCAACGCCATCAACCAGGCCGCCGACGGTGTGGGGGCGCCATGGCATTTGGGGTTCTCGTTTGGTCGCGCCCTCCAGCACTCCTGCCTCAAGCACTGGGGTGGCGTGGATGTGCCGGCCGGTCAGGCGGCGCTGCTGGCCCGTGCCCGGGCCAACGCTGCCGCCAGCCGCGGCCAGTACGCGGCGGGGTCGGAACCCTCCGACGACGCCAGCCTGTTCGTGGCCAACTACAGCTACTGAGCTAGCGGCTCATCTCCAGCATCCGCTGGATCGGTGCCAGGGCCCGCAGCCGCGTGGCCTCCTCCAGCTCGATCGCCGGCGCCATGGTCTGCAGGCAGCGCCACAGCTTCTCCAGGGTGTTGAGCCGCATGTAGGGGCAGGCGTTGCAGCTGCAGCCGTCGGCGCCAGGTACTTCATGGAAGGCCTTGGCCGGCACCGCCTTGCGCATCTGGTGCAGGATCCCCGGCTCGGTGAGCACGATGAAGCTGCTGGCTGGGCTGGCTTCAGAGCGCCGCAGCAGGGCGCTGGTGGAGCCAATGAAATCCGCGTGATCGAGCAGGTGCTGCTGGCATTCGGGGTGGGCGAGCACCTCGGCATCCGGATGCTCCAGCTTCAGCTGCAGCAGGGCCTGCTCACTGAAGGTTTCGTGCACGATGCAGCTGCCGGGCCAGAGGGTGAGCGGCCGGCCGCTCTGCCGCTGCACCCAGCGCCCCAGGTTTTGGTCGGGGGCAAACAGGATCGGGCGATCCGCCGGCAGCTGCTGCACCAGATCCACCGCGTTGCTGCTGGTGCAGATCAGGTCGCTCTGGGCCTTCACCGCCGCCGAGCAGTTGATGTAGCTCACCACCAGATGGTCGGGATGCTCCGCCCGGAAGGCGGCGAAGGCGTCGGCGGGGCAGGCGTCCGCCAGGGTGCAGCCCGCCTCCAGATCGGGCAGCAGCACGGTTTTGTCGGGGCTGAGGATCTTGGCGGTCTCCGCCATGAAGTGCACGCCGCAGAACACGATCACCTCGGCGTCGGTGGCGGCGGCCCTGCGGGAGAGCTCGAGGGAATCGCCGATGAAATCAGCGATGTCCTGGATCTCCGGCTCCTGGTAGTAGTGCGCCAAGATCACCGCCTTGCGGTCGCGGCGCAGGGCATCAATGGCTGCGGGCAGATTTGCCGGGACAGCGGTGGCGGCGGCAGCGAAAACCAAGGCTCGGCCTGATCTGATGCAGGATGGCGGAAGCCTAGGCATCGGGTTGGCCGAGCTCCGCATCGCCATCGCCGGAGATCTGCACGGCCAGTGGGACAGCAGCGACGAACAGCTCCTGGAGCAGCTCGCCCCCGATGCCCTGTTGGTGGTGGGCGACCTCAGCGACGGCCAACCGCGGATCCCCCAGCGTTTGGCTGCCCTCACCCTGCCGCTGGCCTGCATCCTCGGCAACCACGACGCCGGCCGCGACCCCTCGGGCCGCACCCTCCGCCGCCAGCTCGATGCCCTGGGCGACCGGCACTGCGGTTGGGGCCTGCGGGAATTGCACCCCCCCGGTTTGGCGGTGGTGGGGGGGCGGCCGGGCACCGCCGGTGGGGGATTCCACCTCAACCGCGCCAGCCAGGCGCTGTTTGGACCGCTCACGGTGGAGGAGTCGGCCCAGCGCATCACGGCGGCCGCCGTGGCCGCCGATCCGGCCCTGCCCCTGGTGCTGCTGGCCCATTGCGGCCCCTCCGGCTTGGGCAGTGACGCCGCTGACCCCTGCGGCCGCGACTGGAAACGCCCCGCCTGCGATTGGGGTGACCAAGACCTGGCCCTGGCCATTGATCGCATTCGCCGCCACCGGCCCGTGCCCTTGGTGGTGTTTGGCCACATGCACCACCGCTTGAAGCGCGGCCAGGGGGAACGCCGCAGCTTCTGCCGTGACCGCGCCGGCACCGTTTACCTCAATACGGCCTTCGTGCCGCGGCACAGCCGCGATGACCAGGGCCGTGAGCTGCGCCATTTCAGCTGGGTGCTGCTGCGGGATGGCGAGCCGGTGGAGGTGAGCCACCGCTGGTATGGCCTCGATGGCCGCCTCTTGTATCAGCAGAGCCTGCAGCGGCCGCGCGACCTGCAGCCGTGCTGATTTACGCCTGCGTCAGCGGCCATGGCTACGGCCATGGCTCCCGGGTGGCCTCGGTGCTCAGTGCCCTGCATCGGTTGCAGCCCCAGTGGCGCCTGGTGCTGTCCACCCCGCTCCCACCGGCATTTCTGCGGTTGGCCTTCGGCCCGGTTCCCATCGAGCACCGCCCCTGCCGATGGGATGTGGGGGTGCTGCAGGCCGATGCCCTCGGCTCCGACCCCGCCGCCACCCTCGCGGCCCTCGAGCAGCTGGAGCTGGGCCTGCCGCAGCAGATCGCCGCCGAACGGGCCTGGTTGGAGCAGCAGGGGCAGCCGGTGCTGGTGTTGGCGGATGTGCCCCCGGCCGCCGCCGAGTTGGCCCAGGCGGTGGGGGCCCCCCTGGTGTTCATGGGCAATTTCGGCTGGGATGCGATCTACGCACCCATGGGCCCGGCCTTTGCCCCCTGGGCCGCCTCGGCCACCGCCCGCTACCGCCAGGGCACGGCGCTGATCGCCTGCCCCTTTGCGATGGCCATGCCCTGGGGCCTGCCCACCACCGCCGTGGGCCTCACCCCCGGGCGTCCCCGGGAGGATCCCGCTGTGCTGCGTCGGCGATTGCGTCTCGAGCACGACCGCCACCGCACGGTGTTGGTGGGGTTCGGTGGCATGGGTCTGGCGGTGGAGCCAACCCTGTTCGAGGCCTGGCCCGAGCACCACTTCCTGGCCGCTGATCCGGGGCTCGACTGCGGGGCCTCCAACCTCACCCGCATCCCTGGGGATCTGCGCCCCTTGGAGGTGATGCCCCTCTGCGGTCGCATCCTCACCAAGCCCGGCTACAGCACCTACTGCGAGGCCATGGCGGCCGGGGTGGGCATCCAGCTGGTGCGCCGCGAGGGCTTTGCGGAGGCCCCCGTGCTGGAGCAGGCCCTGCGGCGCCACAGCTGGCACCGCCTGATCAGCCGCCACCAGCTGCAGCAGGGGGATTGGCAGTTGGATCAACCCCTGCTGCCGCCCACCGGCACACCCCTGCCGGATGGTGGAGACCATGGGGCGGCGTTGCGGTTGCAGGAGCTGGCCTTTGGCCACTGAATTTGCATAGACAACCGTTGCTGCCATTGCTCACTCAATGCCCAAACGTGATTCTTGATACAGGTAGACACTTGTGCGAGTGTCACTAATGCAATGGCTGCGTTGGGTTTGTGTGACAAACTCTGCGCAACCAA
>CAWUND010000044.1:0-8155 GCA_963923815.1 uncultured bacterium | reverse complement strand
GGGGCGGCAAGAAGCGCCAGTACGCCGCCACCAAGTTCATCCTCTACACGGCCGGTAGCTCGCTGTTCATCCTGCTGGCGGGCCTGGCCATGGCCTTCTACGGCGGCCATGTGAGCTTCGACTACACCGACCTGATGGCCAAGGGCTTCCCGGTGAAGTTCCAGCTGTTGGCCTACGCCGGGCTGTTGATCGCCTTCGGGGTGAAGCTGCCGATCGTGCCCCTGCACACCTGGCTCCCGGATGCCCACGGGGAAGCCACCGCGCCGGTGCACATGCTGCTGGCGGGGATCCTGCTGAAGATGGGCGGCTACGCCCTGCTGCGCTTCAACTGCCAGATCCTGCCGGACGCCCACGCGGTGTTCGCGCCGCTGCTGGTGGTGCTGGGGGTGGTGAACATCATCTACGCGGCCCTCACCTCCTTCGCCCAGCGCAACCTCAAACGCAAGATCGCCTACAGCTCGATCAGCCACATGGGCTTCGTGCTGATCGGCATTGGCAGCTTCAGTGCCCTGGGCTCCAGCGGCGCCATGTTGCAGATGGTGAGCCATGGCCTGATCGGCGCATCGCTGTTCTTCCTGGTGGGGGCCACCTACGACCGCACCCACACCCTGCAGCTCGATGAGATGGGCGGTGTGGGCCAAAAGATGCGCAAGATGTTTGCCCTCTGGACCGTCTGCTCCCTGGCCTCGCTGGCCCTGCCGGGCATGAGCGGGTTCGTGAGTGAGTTGATGGTGTTCGTGGGTTTCGCCACCGACGAGGCCTACACGCTGCCGTTCCGGGTGGTGATCACGGGTCTGGCGGCCATCGGGGTGATCCTCACGCCGATCTACCTGCTCTCGATGCTGCGGGAGATCTTCTACGGCAAAGAGAAAGCCGAGCTGGTGGCCCACACCCACCTGGTGGATGCGGAGCCGCGCGAGATCTACATCATTGGCTGCCTGTTGGTGCCGATCATCGGCATTGGCCTCTACCCCCGCCTGATGACCGACACCTACCGCGCCTCGATGGAGCAGCTGGTGGGGCTCGACAGTCGCGCGGTGGCCGCCCTCAACGCCCCCAGCGGCTCCGCCGCCCTGATTCGGCAGGCGCCATTGCGGGCTCCGAGGCTCGGGTAACGAAGCTCTGCTGACGGCCCGATCGGCGTGCACGATCGGGCCGATCTTCGTAGCCTCGGGCACCCCAATCCGCCGATTGAGCTCCGATGAAGCAGCTGAACTTCCTGCTGATCTTCAGTTTCGGCCTGGCGATGGTGATGTTCACCCTGGAGAACACCGCCACCACCACGGTCCGGTTTCTGCCGGGCCTGAGCACCACCATGCCCCTGGCGGCGCTGCTGCTGCTGGTGGGGGGCATCGGCGCCACCGCGGCCTGGGTGTTTGCGGTGTGGACCGGTGTGGTGAAACGGGTGGAGAGCCAGATCAACCCCGGTGAGCTGGAGGCCCAGCAGGTGCGCATCCGCGAGCTGGAGCAAGACGTGGAGCGCTACCGCGCCACCGTGGACGCCCAGCTGTCGCTGCTGCCGGCGGCCGGCGAGAGCTCCGCCCAGAGCGAAGCGGCCTAAAAGCCGGTACCTTGGGTGTAGTCCTGGCTGACCCTTGGCCACAGCTGGCGCCAGACTGGCCATCCGGCTGCTGCAGGACGCGGCCGAACGGGGCGAACTCGACCCCTGGGATGTGGATGTGATCGCCGTCGTCGACGGCTTCCTCGATCAGCTGCGCCAACGCATCGAAGTGCCGCGCCTGGTGGCGGCCATGGGCCACGGCGGCAGCTACGAACAAGACCTGGCGGAAACCAGTGAGGCCTTCCTGGCCGCCTCGATGCTGGTGAGCCTCAAGGCGGAGGTGCTGGAGGCCCAGACCTTCCCGCCGGAGCCGGCCCTGGAGGAGGACTTCAGCTACGACTTCGACGCCGAAGGCCAGGGCTGGTTGATCAGCCCTGGGCTGGAACTGCCGCGGCGGCCGGAACGCCATCTGCTGCGGAGGCCCGTGGCCCCACCCCCCCTGCAGCGGCCGGTGACCCTGGGGGAACTGATCCGGCAGCTGGAGGAGATCGCCGAGCGGCTGGAGCAGGAGGAGGGCAAGGTGCGCCAGCGGCAGCGCAGCAAGCGCTTCAGCGATCGCGCCGTGATCGAGCAGGTGGCGGCCCTGGCCCACCGCGAAAAGCTGCCCGAAACCACCGCCGCCCTCAGCCAGTTCCTGCTGCAGCGGCCGGAGGCCCTGGAGTGGATGCCCTTCGATGGGCTGGTGGAGGCCTGGGCCGCCACCGCCCCCGCCGACCTGGACTGCGACCGGGTGGGGGTGTTCTGGGCACTGCTGTTCCTCTGCTCCCAGGGCAAGGTGGAGCTGGAGCAGCAGGGGGGCCTGTTCGGCCCGCTGCAACTCAAGCGGCTGCTGATCGAGCAGGAGAGCGTGCAACTGCCGCTGCCCGCGGAGTTGGGGTCAGCTCGGGGGCCGTCTCGGGAGGCGGTTGCCGCCTGAGGCCATTGCCTAGGGTGGCGCCACTCACCGAAAGCAGACAGCGCCGATGAAGGCGATGATCCTGGCGGCCGGGAAGGGGACCCGGGTGCGACCGATCACCCACACCATCCCCAAACCGATGATCCCCATCCTCCAGAAACCCGTGATGGAGTTTCTGTTGGAGTTGCTGAGGGAACACGGATTCACCGAAATCATGGTGAATGTGTCCCACCTGGCGGAGGAAATCGAGAACTACTTCCGCGATGGCCAGCGCTTCGGCGTGGAGATCGCCTACAGCTTTGAAGGCCGCATCGAAGACGGTGAACTGATCGGCGATGCCATGGGCTCCGCCGGGGGCCTCAAGAAGATCCAAACCTTCCAGCGCTTCTTCGATGACACCTTCGTGGTGCTCTGCGGCGATGCCCTGATCGATCTCGACCTCAGCGAAGCGGTGCGGCGCCACAAGGCCAAGGGGGCCATGGCCAGCCTGATCACCAAGCGGGTGCCCCGCGAGCAGGTGAGCAGCTATGGCGTGGTGGTGACCGACGACGACGGCCGGGTGCGCTCCTTCCAGGAGAAGCCGGCGGTGGATGAGGCCGCCAGCGACATGATCAACACCGGCATCTACATCTTCGAGCCCGAGGTGCTCGATTACGTGCCCGCCGGCGTGCCCTTCGACATCGGCTCCGATCTCTTCCCGCGGCTGGTGGAGGACGGCGCCGCCTTCTACGCCCTGCCGATGGAATTCGAATGGGTAGACATCGGCAAGGTGCCCGACTACTGGCAAGCCATCCGCAGCGTGCTGCAGGGGGATGTGCGGCAGGTGCAGATCCCCGGCAAGGAGGTGCGCCCAGGGATTTATGCGGGCCTCAACGTGGCCGCCAACTGGGACAAGATCAACGTGGAAGGCCCCATCTATGTGGGGGGCATGACCCGCATCGAAGACGGCGCCACGATCATTGGCCCGGCCATGATCGGCCCCAGCTGCCACATCTGCGAGGGCGCCACGATCGACAACTCGATCATCTTCGACTACTCGCGCATCGGCCCCGGCGTGCGCCTGGTGGAGAAACTGGTGTTTGGCCGCTACTGCGTCGACCGCAACGGCGACCACTTCGACCTGCAGGAGGCGGCCCTCGACTGGCTGATCACCGACGTGCGCCGCCAAGACCACATCGCCCCCTCACCCCAGCAGAAGGCCCTGGCCGAACTGCTCGGCACCGACCTGGCGATCAGCAACGCGAGCTGATCCCAGCCCGCTCCAGGATCAGGGGGATCCGCTCCTCGGCCTTCACGGCCATCAGGTGCACCCCCTGGGCCACCGCGGCATAGCGGGCCACCTGCTCGGCGGCGATGCTGATGCCCTCATCGGCGGGATCACGGGCGGCCGCCAGGCGATCAATCACCGTTTGGGGGATGTTGGCCCCGGGCACGGCCCGGTTGATGAAGGCGGCATTCTTGGCCGACTTCAACAGAAACACCCCCGCCAGCACCGGCAGCTCCAGGGGGGCGGTGATCTCCTCCACAAAGCGCTTGAGGCAGTCGAGATCCATCACCATCTGCGTCTGCAGGAAGCGCGCGCCCGCTTCCCGCTTGCGGATGACCCGGCTCTTCAGACCACTCCAGCTGGGGCTCTGGGGATCGGCGGCGGCACCGGCAAACAAGGCTGTGGGGCCATCGGCCAACGGGCCCTTCACCGGATCCTCGCCGCGGTTGAAGGCGCTCACCTGCTGCAGCAGGCGCACGGACTCCAGCTCATTGACGGGGCGCACCTCCGGCTGATCCCCGGCGCGCACGGGATCGCCGGTGAGGCAGAGCAGGTTGCGGATGCCCAAGGCATGGGCCCCCAGCAGCTCCGCCTGCAGGCCGATGCGGTTGCGGTCGCGGCAGGCCAACTGCCACACCGGCTCGATGCCGGCCTCCAGCAGCAGCTTGCACACCGCCAAGCTGCTCATGCGCATCACCGCACGGCTGCCATCGGTGACGTTCACCGCATGCACCAGACCCTTGAGCTGGCGGGCATGGGCCAGGGTGCGGCTGGCATCCCCACCACGGGGCGGCATCACCTCAGCGGTGATGGCGAAGGAGCCCACCTCCAGTGCCTGCTGCAGCCGCACAACGCCCGACTCGGATCGGCCCATCATCGACCAAGGGGCAGCGGGCGCCACCCTGCCTACAGTGAGCAAGAAGGCCTAGAGGCAGTGATGTCCGAGCTGGGAGACCTCAGCCATCAGCGCATGGAGCTCTCGGAGCGGGAACTGGAAATCATTGAGCTGGTGGCCCAGGGGCTCACCAACCAGGAAATCGGTGAACAGCTGATGATCAGCAAGCGCACGGTGGACAACCACGTGAGCAACGTGTTCACCAAAACCGGCGCCAAAAACCGCGTGGCCCTGCTCAATTGGGCCATGGACCACGGCAAGATCTGCCGCGACGGCTTCAACTGCTGCAGCCTTCCCCAGGAGGAGCCCCAGCGCTGAGCTGCAGGGCCTCGAGCCAGGGCCGCTGCTCCTCGGCGGCCCAGCTGGAAAAGGGGCGCTGGGCCAGGGCGGCGTTGCTGAACTGGCCGAAGGCCGTGATCTCCAGGCGGCACCAGGGCGGCAGCTCCAGGGCCTGATCGGCCCGCTCCAACTCCACTTCGGCGATCACCAGCGGGGCGTTGAGGCCGCTGAACACATCCAGCACCCAATCACCGCCGGGGAGGTCCAGGCCGTGGCGGGCCTTGCACACCTGAGACGCACTGCGCTCCAGCAGCGAGGCGGCATCCGCCGGCGGGATGGGGTACTCGAATTCATGGCGGGCGATGCCGGCGGCCGGATATTTGAGGGTCAACCAGGCCCCTTCGCCGCCATCGCTGCGCACCCGCAGGGTGAGTCCATCGGCGGATCCCGCCAGGTAGCCCTGCTGCAGGAGCTGGCTCCAGCGCACCAGCGGCCGCCAGGCGTCGCCACCCACCAGGAACCGACGCTCGATCTCCAGGGCCATGGCAAGTGGGGTCAGTTGGGGGAGGGTTCGGCGGCGGTGAGGCTGCCGGCCCAGTGCAGTTTGCGGCTGAGGCTGCGGTAATAGGAGGGGCTTTGCTCCAGCAGCACCATCACCGCCGCGTGCGGGGAGCGGCCCACCCGGCAGCGGTCACCGGGCTCGAGCACGCAGGCGTGGGCGCCATCTTTCCAAAGGCGCACCTTGCGGTTGGCCTCCCCCAGGGGCCACACCGCCAACTGGGCCCGGGGCGGCACCACCAGGGGCCGGCTGGAGAGGCTCATCGCACAGATGGGATTCACCACGATCGCCTCCACCCCCGGATGCAGGATCGGCCCCCCGGCGGCCATCGAATAGCCCGTGGAGCCGGTGGCGGTGGCGATGATCAACCCATCGCCGCGGTACTGGTCCACCACCTCCCCATCGATCTCCAGCTCGAGCACGCAGGTGGGGGCCTCATCCTCCAGGCCAGGCCGGAAATAAAAGTCGTTGAGGGCGGTGTGCACCGCCTCGCTGCCGTCGATGCGGGCCTCGAGCATCATGCGCTGCTCCAGGGCGAAGCGGTCGTCTCGCAGGCGCTGCCACAGATCCGCCAGGGGATCGGCGTCGTTGGCGGCCCCCTGGGTGAGCAGCTTGCGCTCCTGGGCCAGGAAGCCGAAATGCCCCCCCACGTTGAAGCTCAACAGGGGCACCCCCAGGGGCGCCAGGTGGCGCGCGGCGCCGAGCACCGTGCCATCCCCCCCCAGCACCACCGCCAGGTCGGGGGGCCGGCCCTCATCCGCCAGCAGCCCGGGGAACGGGTTGGCGCTGGGGCCGCTCATGGCCACCGCCACCGCCACACCCTGCTGGCGCAGGCTCTCCGCGCAGCGGCGCGCCTGACGCAGGGCCGCCTGGCTGGCGGCCCGATGAATCAACCAAACGGTATCGAGGCGCATCAGGACAGAACACTGCCCCCAGGGTGCCTACCAGCGCAGCAGGTTGAAACGCTCCATGTCCACCGTTTCACGGTTCCGATACAGGGAGAGCAGGATCGCCAGGCCCACCGCCGCCTCCGCGGCGGCCACGGTGATCACGAAGATGGCGAACACCTGGCCGCGGATCAACTGGCCATCGATGTAGCTGGAGAAGGCCATCAGGTTGATGTTCACGGCATTGAGCATCAGCTCGATGCTCATCAACACCCGCACGGCGTTGCGGCTGTTGATCAAGCCCCACACGCCGGTGCAAAACAGGATCGCCGCCAGGGCCAGGTAGGCCTGCAGGGGAACGGTGGTGGGCAACGCGAGGCTCATGGGTTGGTCTTCTCCAGCAGCAGGGGGGTGCGGGACTTTTCAATCAGGCCCTGGTCCGCCGGCTCGCCGGTGGCGATGTCGGCGCTGAACACATCGCGGCGGGCCAGCACAATGGCGCCGATCATGGCCATCAACAGCAGCACCGACGCCAACTCAAACGGCAGCAGGTAGTCGCTGAACAGGTGCTCGCCAATGCGGATGGTGGCCTCTTCCCCCACGGGGGTGGGGCCCGGGGTGGCCCAGGGGGTGGTGAAGGCCACCCGCAGCAGGAGGGTGAACAGGCCGGCACACACCGCACCGGAGAGCACACGCCGCAGCCCTAGGCCTGGGATCGCCGCCAGGTTTTCCTGTTTGTTCACGAGCATGATCGCGAACAGGATCAACACGTTCACGGCGCCCACATAAACGAGCACCTGGGCGGCCGCCACGAAGCTGGCGTTGAGCAGCAGGTAAAGCCCCGCCACCGACAGGAACACACCCCCCAGCAGGAAGGCGGAATACACGATGTTGGGCAGCAGCACCACACCGAGGGCACCGATGGCCACGGCGGCCGACAGGGCCACGAAGCAGATCAGCTGGGTGGAGGAGGCGATGGTCATCAGGGGGTCTCCTCGCCGGTGGCGGACTCAGCGGCTGCGGGTTGGGATTTTGGCAGGGTTTCCAGCACCTGGGCCGGCAGCTGACCGGCGCGGGGCCGGCTGGGGTCGACACCGTGGGGATCCATCTCCCCCTTCGGCAGGTAGGCCAGCTCCCGCAGGGGCAGCACCGCCGGATCGCTGGTGACGCTGGTGGGCAGACGACCGAGGGCCACGTTGTCGTAGTTGAGGCTGTGGCGATCGAAGGCCGCCAGCTCGTACTCCTCGGTCATCGAGAGGCAATTGGTGGGGCAGTACTCCACGCAGTTGCCACAGAAGATGCACACCCCGAAATCGATCGAGTAATTGCGCAGCTCCTTCTTCTTGGTGGCCTTGTTCATCACCCAATCCACCACCGGCAGGTTGATCGGGCACACCCGCACACACACCTCACAGGCGATGCACTTGTCGAACTCGTAGTGGATGCGGCCCCGATAGCGCTCCGAGGGGATCAGCTTCTCGTAGGGGTACTGCACCGTGATCGGCCGGCGGCGCAGGTGGTCAAAGGTGACCGACAGACCCTGGGTGAGGTAGTTGGCGGCACCCACCGCATCGCGGGTGTAATCGCCGACTTTCTTGAGGAACCCGAACATGGAAGGGGAGGCGATGGGTGGCGGTCAGCCGCCAAAGATGGCGGGGAAGGCCAGCTTGAGGCCGGCGGTCACCAGCAGATTCACCAGGGCCACGGGAAGCAAAAACTTCCAGCCCAGGTCGAGCAGCTGGTCGATGCGCACCCGGGGCACGGTCCAGCGCAGCAGGATCGCGAAGAACACCAGCAGGTAGGCCTTGAGCA